>JAKDNL010000785.1 GCA_030451825.1 Pseudonocardia sp.
CGGCGCCGCCGGCGGCGACAGCGCCGACGCAAGCCCGCTGACCGTGCGGCCCTCGCACCGGGCCAGCAACGTCGCCACGTCGGCGGCGGCCCACACCCGCGTACGGTCACCGCGCGTCTGCGGCCACGGAAGCTGCCCGGCCCGGGCCAGCTGCTCCACCCGGCCGCGGCGCACCCCCAGTCGCCTGGCCACGGCGTCCGCGCTCATCCAGTCGTCGTCAACCACCACACACCCCCTGTGTCGTTCCTTCTCGGCACACCGCCTGTTCTGCGTTGAGCGTCATCGCGAGAACAGCTCGCCCTGCAAGTAGGTCGCCCAATCTGCGGCGGTCAAGCCGTGCTCACCGCCGCGCAGGTGGTAGCTCATCCCCGGCCCGCGGAAGGCTTCGTCCTCGGCCGGGGGCCAACGCTGCGCCGACAGGCCGGTGTCGCCGAGCCCGTAGAGCTCATACACCGGCGCGGCGGCGAGGTAGGACAGGAACTCGCCTTGGGGGTCGGCGTTGCCGTCCGCGGTGGCGCTGCCGACCACGACCCGGCCCGGCGCGACCAGCGCCAGCAGCTCGTGCTGGTCGACCGGCAACGAGTCGGCGGCGCCCGCGTAGGCCTGATAGGTGGGCGGGAACCAGTGCGGGAACGCCTCGGTGATCGCCGCGATCGACTCACCGGTCTCGTCGCGACGGGCGAGTTTCGCGCCGGCCGCGCCGGAGTTGTTCGAGATCACCACCGGGAACCGGGTGTCCTGCGCCCCGGCCCACAACGCGGCCTTCCCACCACGCGAGTGCCCGATCACCGCCACCCGGTCGGGATCGATGTCCGGGTCGGTCTGCAGGTAGTCCATCGCGCGACTCGCGCCCCAGGCCCAGGCGCTGATCGCGCGGCCGGCGTCCTCGGGCAACTCCCGGTCGGAGGGGTAGAAGGCGTCGATGACCCCGGAGCGGTAGCGGCCCGGGTCGTCCGGGGCGACCTGCTCGGCCTCAAGCGCGGCGAACGCGTACCCCTGATCGAGGATCGTGGTCACCGGGGCGTAACCCGACGACGATCCGGGATCGTCACCGACCGAGCCGCGGTGATCGATCAACAGGAACGTGCCCTTCGGCGTCGCGGCGGCGGGTACGAACAGGCGCAGGGTGAAACTGGCCGAGCCTTCCGGGCCGGTGACGGTGATGCGCACCTTCCTCCCGCCGGCGTCGCCCGCACCGCTGAGCTGTTGGTCGTCGAAGGAGATGTCGGTGGGTTCGGGCAGGCTGTAGCCGTAGACGTGCTCAGCGAAGGCCGCCAGCAGCTCGGGCCGGCGCTGGCGCTCCCAGGCCTTGATGCTGTCGACCGGCTCGCCGCCGGCGAGCACCAGCGGGTCCGGGTAGGCGGTGCCGTCGATGCTCACCGTGGCGCCCGCTGCCGTGCTGGCGCGCTGCCCCGCAGCCCTCGACACTCCCTGCCCAGCCGCGGCGTCGAGGACCATGGACCGCCCGAGGAGATCGCCGCTGCGGTCGGCGGGTGGCGCGCCGGCCGGCGGGACGAGTGCCAGGACAGCGGTCAGCGCCAGCGCCGCAGCACTCGGTGTCCCGCGCATCGCGTGGTGCACCACTAGTTATCCCCTCCTCCACGCGGGACCGGTCGTGACCGCGGCGGCGATCACCCATTCGGCGAGCAGACCGGTGGCCAGCCCGCCCCTACCAGCGAGTGCGACCAGCAGATCCCCGGAGTCCGGCGGGCTGAGGTCCGCGTCGTCAGCGGGCCGGGCGGCGGCGAGCACCCTCCGGGCGCGCGGCGTCAACGGCAGGTGCCCGCCGGATGCCCGACCGGCACCGGTGCGGGCGGCCACGACGCCGCGGGCCGTGCTCAGGTCCGGGCAGCCCAGCGCGGCCAGCGCTGCGCCGCCGCGGCTGTGCGGGGCCCCCAGCAGCCCCAGCAGCAGGTGTTCGGTCCCGATCCAGCCGTGCCCGAGCCGACGCGCCTCCCCCTCACCGGCCCGCAGCACCGCGCACAACTCCGGCGAGCACACCGCCGCCGGGCGCGGCCCGAACAGTCGAGCCCACAGCCGAGCCCACCAGGCCCGGGCCTCGGGCCGGGCGGGCACCGATGGCCCGCTCACCGGCACCCGGCGGGGATGCCGAGCGTCGTCCCTGGTCATCCGGGGTCCTCCACGAGTAGGAGCCAGTCCTCGTCGCTGGTGGGCGGGCTGTAGCCGGTGGCCACGTCGGTTTCGTCGAACTCGCCGGATCGCGGGTTGAACCAGTAGGCCTTCGGCCCGCCGGTCACGACGCTGGTATCGACCGAGAAGCCCTGCCCGGCGGCCGTGTAGACCAGCAGGTACGAGCCGTTCGAGGCGACGTTGGCGGTGATGCGCTCGGCCCCGGAGCCGGGCTCGGAGCCCAGCACCGACTGGTCGGGCTCGCCTCGGGTGAACGGTAGCGACTCCATCAGCTCCCGCAGATGCCGCATTTGTTCACCTGCGGGGGACTCCAGCGCCTCGGTCCAGCTGCCGCGGGCGCCGAGCTCGCCCTCGCCGCCGTCGTTGAACTGCCACACCGCGTGGTGGCCGTAGGTGTGCCCGGCCG
>JAKDNL010000160.1 GCA_030451825.1 Pseudonocardia sp.
CGAGGTCCGGCACGAGGTCCGGCACGAGGTCCGGCACGAGGTCCGGCACGAGGTCACAGGGCGATCCCTGTCCGGAAGGTCGGGATCAGTGCCCGGCGAGCGGGCCCTCGCCCTTCTCGGCGGCGTCCTTCGCGCGCTGCCAGGAGATCTTGATCTCCCTCTCGGCGTCCGCGCGGCCGACCCAGGTGGCGCCCTCGACGCTCTTGCCCGGCTCGAGCGTCTTGTAGATCTCGAAGAAGTGCTGGATCTCCGCGCGGTCGAACTCCGCCATGTGGTGGATGTCGCGCAGGTGCTCCTGACGGGGGTCGTCGGTCGGGACGCAGAGGACCTTGTCGTCGCCGCCCTTCTCGTCCTTCATCCGGAACATGCCGATCGCGCGGGCCCGGATCAGGCAGCCCGGGAACGTCGGCTCCTGGACCAGGACCAGGCAGTCCAGCGGGTCGCCGTCCTCGCCGAGGCTCTCCTCGATGAAGCCGTAGTCGGCGGGGTACTGGGTGGCCGTGAACAGGGTGCGGTCCAGCTTGATCCGGCCGGTCGCATGATCGAGTTCGTACTTGTTGCGGCCACCCTTGGGAATCTCGATGGTGACGTCGAAGTCCACGATTCGTTGCTCCTGTCGGGAGGTGCGGTTCGCGCCCCACCCGACCGGTGACGGTCGGGCGGGGCGGATTCGGTACTTCCCCTAGTGTGATGGACCGTGGACGCGCCGGTGTAGACCGGTCGCAACTGTGCCGCTCGAAGAGGGCCGACCGAAGTCGGTGGGCCGATCGAAGTGGGCACTGCGTCGCACCGGCACCGCCGAGGTGCCCGGGCGGGTGAAGGGGTCCGTGACGTCAGGAGGCGGAGCAGGGTGGGACGTAGGCATCGCCGGCCGGGGCGGCCGTTCGGCGGCTGGCGCGAGCGGGGCACCCGCCGGGTCGCCGTCGTCGCAGTCGTCGTGGCGGTGCTCGCCGGTCTGTGCGGCGCCGCCGCGCTGGCCAGCCCTGCGGCGCGGGCGCAGCTGGGTATCGGCGCACCGGCCGCGTCGGCCTACCCGCCGGTGCCGATTCCGAAGCTGAGCCCGCTCGCCCCGACCGCGCCGGTGCCGACGCAGGCGGGGCTGTCCAAGGTGCTCGCCGGCCCCGCGTCGGCTCCCGAGCTGGGCAACCTCTCGGGCGTCGTGCTGGACTCCGCGGCCCCGCGCGGGTCCGCGCCGCTCTGGCAGCGCGGCCCGGACGAGGGCATGGTGCCCGGATCGGTCACCAAGCTGCTGACCGGCGCGGCGGCGCTGCTGAGCCTGAACCCGACGGACCGCCTGGCGACCAAGGTCGTACCCGGGCCGACCCCGGACTCGGTCGTGCTCGTCGGCGGCGGGGACCCGTCGCTGACGGCGCTGCCGACCGGGAAGGACTCCGTCTACCCGGATCCGGCCCGGATCGACGACCTGGCCGAGCAGGTGAAGAAGTCGGTCGGACGCCCGATCACGACCGTGTACACCGACGCGAGTCTCTGGACCGGGCCGGAGCTGGCGCGCAGCTGGGACCCCTCGGACGTGACCAACGGTGACGTCGCCCCGATGAGCGCTCTGATGCTCGACGGCGGCCGTACCGACCCGACGATCCAGGACGGCCCGCGCAGCAACGACCCCGAGGCGGCCGCCGGACAGGCCCTCGCCGACGCCCTCGGGGCGGACAACGTCGAGACCGGCAAGGCCGCGGCCGACGCCCCGGTGCTGGGCAGCGTCTCCTCCCCGCCGATCGCCAGCCTGATCGAGTACATGCTCACCGCGTCGGACAACGTCACGGCGGAGGCGATGGCCCGCCAGGTCGCGATCTCGCGCCAGGGCGACCCGTCGTTCGACGGGGCGGCCAAGGAGGTCTCGGCGGCGCTGTCCCAGGCCGGCTACGACACCTCCGGCCTGGTACTCAACGACGGTAGCGGCCTGTCCCCGGACAACCGGATCTCCACCTCGCTGCTGGGGTCCGTGCTCGTCTCGGCCTCGGCGGTCTCGCAGAACCCGAACGACGTGCAGTACCTGCGGCCGATCCTCACCGGGCTGCCGGTGGCCGGTGGTGGTGGGACTCTGGCCGACCGGTTCACCGACGGGCGCGCGATCGCCGGGCGTGGCGTGGTCCGGGCCAAGACCGGCACCCTGACCGGGGCGTCCAGCCTGGCCGGGGTCGTCAGCGACGTGGACGGGCGCCTGCTCGTGTTCGCGCTCATCTCCAACGACACGTCCCCGGCCGACGCGCGCCCGAAGCTGGACGCGATCGCCGCGGCGCTGAGCCGCTGCGGGTGCCGCGGCTAGGGCCGTCGTGGGCCCGCCGGGCGCGGGTAGCGTGGGGCCGATGGACATCGACGCGACGAGCCCGGCCGTGGCGACCCGATCCGGCGTTGTCCCGGCGGGCGGGGCCGGCCCGCTCGAGAGCGGCCTGCCGGTGAACTGGTCGCTGGCCAAGGGAACGTCCGCCCGCCTGATGGCGCCCGGCCCGCAGACCGATCCGTCGGTCGCCGCCGAGCTCGTCGCCCGGCTGCGCACCGACTCGGCCACCGCCGAGGGACACGTCCGAGAGACGACGGGTCTCGGCGCCGGGCTACCGCTGCTGCCGGCCGACGTGCTGGACCGCCCCGCCTGGGCGAACGCCGCGCTGGACGGCATGAAGGCCCTCACCGCGAACGCCACGCTGCCGCAGACCCCGAAGCTCGCCCGCGCCGTCACCGGGACGACGGCGGGCGCGCAGGTCGGCGCGCTGCTCGCCTACCTCGGGGCGCGGGTGCTGGGCCAGTACGACCCGTTCGGCGGCCCGGACGGCGCCGGGCGGCTGATCCTGGTCGCGCCGAACATCTACGCAGCGCAGCAGTCGCTCGGCGTCGAGAGCGAGGACTTCGCGCTCTGGGTGTGCCTGCACGAGGCGACCCACCGGCTGCAGTTCACCGCCGTGCCCTGGCTGCGGGACTACTTCTCGGAGCAGGTCGGTGCGCTGCTCTCGATCCGGGAGCCGGACGCGGCGAAGCTCTCGCAGCTGCCGGCCGCGATCCGCTCGATGCGCGGCACCGGTGGCGACCCGCTGGCGCTGGTGGAGCTGCTGCAGGGCCCCGAGCAGAAGGCCGTGCTGGACCGCCTGCTGGCCCTGACCACGCTGCTGGAGGGGCACGCCGACCACGTGATGGACGCCGTCGGCCCGCGGGTGGTGCCCAGCGTCGACGTGATCCGCGAGCGCTTCGCCGCCCGTCGTCGCGGCGGGGGGATCATCGACCGGCTGTTGCGCACCCTGCTCGGGGTGGAGGCGAAGATGCGCCAGTACGCCGTCGGTGCCGCGTTCGTCCGGCAGGTCGAGGCCGAGATCGGGATGAGCGGGCTGAACCGCGTCTGGGAGTCCCCGGAGACCCTGCCCACCCGCGCCGAGCTGGACGCTCCGCAGGAGTGGCTGCGCCGGGTCGCCTGACCCCAGCCGTGAGCGCCCGCGCCGATCGTGATCGATCTTTGTGTGCAGATCGCGGCCACATGTGGCCTGGACCTGCACACACTCCTCGATCATGGCTGGGCCGGCGCTCGTGAGCCCGGCCCCCGGCCCGGCCACCCGGCAGGTGCGGGCCGCCGTTCGCGCGGCTCTGGACCGGCTGCCGCCCGACGCCCGGGACGCCCCGCCCCTGGTCGCCTGCTCCGGTGGGGCCGACTCCACCGCGCTGATCGACGCCGTCGCCGCGCTGGCGACCGACCGGTCCACGGTGTACGTCGCGGTCGTGGACCACGGGTTGCAGGACGGCTCGGCCGAACGCTCCGCCGCGCTGGCTGCCGAGTTCGCCCTCGACGGCGTTCAGGTTCGAGTGCACTCGGTGGCGGTCGGCGCCGCCGGTGGGCCGGAGTCGGCCGCCCGGTCCGCCCGCTACGCCGCGCTGCTGGCCGCCCGCCCGCATCCGGACTCGCCGGTGCTGCTCGGGCACACCCTCGACGACCAGGCCGAGACCGTCCTGCTCGGGCTCGGCCGCGGTTCCGGCGCCCGCTCGCTGGCCGGGATGCGGGAGTGGACCGAGCCGTGGCTGCGCCCGCTGCTCGGGGTGCGACGGGCGGTCACCGGGGCCGCCTGCGCCGAGTCCGGTCGGGCGCCCTGGCAGGACCCGCACAACGCCGACCCCCGTTTCACCCGCGTCCGTATCCGCCGCGAGGCACTCCCGCTGCTCGACGACGTGCTCGCCGGCGGCGTCGTCGCGGCGCTGGCCCGGACCGCCGCCCAGCTCCGGGAGGACGACGACGCGCTGCGGGTCTGGGCGGACCGGGTGCGTGCCGAGGCGGCGGACGGTGATCGGGCGCTCGCCCCTGCGTCACCACCGGCGGGCGGTGCGGCAGATCCGTCCGGTGATCCCGGCGACACCACGGCCCGCGACGACAGGTCGCCGGGGCGCTCCGACACCGACACCGACGCCCGCGGACCGGCGCTGCGGGTGGCTCCGCTGGCGGGCGTCCCGGCCGCCGTCCGGCGCCGGGTCCTGCGGGAATGGTTGCGCGAGAACGGGGTCCGGTCCCTGACCGACGAGCACCTGCGCGCCGCCGACGATCTCGTCGGCCGGTGGCGCGGCCAGGGTGGTCCGGCGCTGGGCGGCGGCTTGGACCTGGTCCGCGCACGTGGCAGGCTCGTGCTGCGACGCCACGTCCGGGGCGGAGCGGGTCGCTGACGTCGACGGGGTGGATCACCCCACCGGCGGCAACCGTGGACCGGGCACCGACGAGGGGACGACGGTTGTACGACGAGGACATCTCCTCGGTCCTGGTCACCGAGGAGCAGGTCCGGGAGAAGATCGCCGAGATCGCCGAGCAGGTGGTCGTGGACTACGCGGACCGGTGCGGTGAGCGGAGCTGCCGGGAGACCGACCTGGTCCTGATCGGTGTGCTCAAGGGCGCGGTCATGTTCATGACCGACTTCGCCCGCGCGCTGCCGATGCCGGTGCAGCTGGCGTTCAGGGCGGGCCGCGCGTACGGCGCGCCCACGGCGGCGGCCGGCGGGGTGCGGAGCCTCAAGGACCTCGACCGGGACATCGCCGGACGACACGTCCTGATCATCGAGGACATCATCGACTCCGGGCTGACGCTGAACTGGCTGATGAACAATCTGCAGGCCCGCTCGCCCGCCTCGCTGGAGGTGGTGACGCTGCTGCGCAAGCCGGACGCGATCAAGGTCGATGTGCCGGTGCGCTACGTCGGCTTCGACATCCCGAACGAGTTCGTCGTCGGGTACGGGCTGGACTACGGCGAGCGCTACCGCGACCTGCCCTACATCGGGACCCTGGCCCCGACCGTCTACGCCTGAGCGGCGCGTCCCGTGGGCCTGAGACAGCTGGGTCCCGGGAGGGCTCAGCGGGCGGCGGCGACCGGCGGTCCGGCCGGGGCCGCCAGGTCGGTGGATGCCACGCCGGCCGGGGTCGGGGTGAACGGGTCGGTGCCCGCGGCCAGGGCCAGATCCGGCAGGTCGCCGTGGAGGCGGGCGTAGTCCAGGGAACGGGCGAGGTCGGTGTACTCGATGCTCTCCCGCTCGCCACCGACGTTCAGGCTCGAGAGCAGGCCCACCGCGCGGCCGGACTCGTCGAGCAACGGGGCGCCGGACTCGCCCGGCACGCCCTGCGCCGTGGTGTAGACGGTGTGCCCCCAGCCGCCGCCGACGTCCTCGCCGGCGGTCCCGACGCGCGGTCGCAGCGTCCGCGTCGCAGTGCCCACGCTCGTTCCGCCTGCGCTCCTCTCGGCCGCGCCGACCGGGTTGCCCAGCCCGAACACGGCCGCGCCGGGGGCGAGGCCGCCGTCGTGCACGCCGGCCGGCCCGCCGAAGAACGGCACCGACGGGTTGGTCCGCGCGGCGGCGTCGGCCGGAAGCTCGACGAGGGCGAGGTCGTTGTAGGCGCAGGTGTCCGGGTCCTTCTCGCCGTCCTGCTGCATGGCCACCCAGGAGCTGTAGACCATCGTCCCGGTGATCCCCTCGCCGGTGCCCCCGTCGGTGGCCCGGACGGTGACCGGGGTGCCGGTCGGGACGGTGGCGGACGTGCAGCCGTCGGTCTCGGTGTCCGCGCCGGTTCCCCCGCAGTGCGCGGCCTGCCCGAGCAGGACCTTCTCGCCGCTGGTGAACACGAAGCCCGACGTGCACAGCCCGGCCCCGGCCGTCACGGTCACCGCACCCGGCCGGACCGCGGCCGACCCGGCCGGGACCGGGACCGGGACCGGGACCGGGGTGGCCAGGCCCAGCGGGTCGAACGGGGAGCGATGGCCGGTGAGTGTCGTCACACGGGCGTCGGTACCGGCGGCCGTCGCGACCGTCACCCCGTCCGAGCCGGCCGGGGCCTCGTAGAGCGCGGACGACGTCCCGGCCACGATGAGCCCGGCGGCCAGCAGCAACGCGGTCCGCAGGCGTCCCGGCGAGGCCAGTGCCATGTCGCTCCCGTCCGCCGCGCCGTGTGTGCGCCGCTCCGCAGGCTCCCTGCCCGGGCCCGTGCGCAGCTCCGCAGGCTCCGCGGGTCCGAACTCGGCCACCACGGTGGCCGGTCGCGGACGGTGGCCCCGCGATCACCCGTGTGCAGAAGCTCTCACACCGGCCACCGGCGGTGTGCGGCGGGACACCCTTGCGGTGGCCGCTGCGCGCCCGGATCCGGGAACCCGGCGACCGGGCGGGGCGTTGTGCGGAGGAACGGTCCAACGGGCCGGGAACCGACCAGGTGCCGCCCGGCGCGCTTGTCGTCGCGGGGAGCTATCCTGGCGGGTCAGAGCCGGTCGGTGTGTCGTGCGCCGGCAGTCAATCGGTCGGTGAACCACTCTCGGGAAGGTGAAGGCCACCCAGGCCGACGTTGCATGGACCGCAAGCGCCTCCTCCGCAATCCTTTGATCTGGATCCTTCTTGCGGTCCTGATCTACTTCGGCTTCAGCACGCTGTTCGACGACACCCGCGGCTTCACGCAGGTCCCGACGTCGACCGCGCTGGCCCAGATCTCCAGCGGCAACGTCGCCGACGCCGTGGTGGAGGACAAGGAGCAGCAGCTCCGTCTGACGCTGAAGCAGCCGATCGACGGCGAGAACCAGATCATCACCCAGTACCCGGCGCAGTCCGCGGGCCAGATCTTCAGCTCGCTGCAGCAGGCCCAGGGTGGACCTGAGTACAACACGATCGTCCGGCAGGACTCGTTCCTGTCCACCCTGCTGATCACCATGATCCCGCTCGCCCTCCTGCTCGTCGTCCTGTTCTGGTTCATGAACAACTCCCAGGGCGGCGGGAACCGGGTGATGAGCTTCGGCAAGTCCAAGGCGAAGCAGCTCAGCAAGGACATGCCGACGAACACCTTCGGCGACGTCGCCGGCGCCCAGGAGGCGGTCGAGGAGCTCTACGAGATCAAGGACTTCCTGCAGAACCCGGGCCGCTACAAGGCCCTGGGTGCGAAGATCCCGAAGGGTGTGCTGCTCTACGGCCCGCCCGGTACCGGTAAGACGCTGCTCGCGCGGGCCGTGGCCGGCGAGGCGGCGGTGCCGTTCTACACGATCTCCGGCTCGGACTTCGTCGAGATGTTCGTCGGTGTCGGCGCCTCGCGTGTGCGTGACCTGTTCGAGCAGGCCAAGCAGAACTCGCCCTGCATCATCTTCGTGGACGAGATCGACGCGGTCGGCCGCCAGCGCGGCGCGGGCCTCGGCGGCGGGCATGACGAGCGCGAGCAGACGCTGAACCAGCTCCTGGTCGAGATGGACGGGTTCGACGCCCGCGTCGAAGTCATCCTGATCGCCGCGACGAACCGTCCGGACATCCTGGACCCCGCGCTGCTGCGCCCGGGCCGGTTCGACCGCCAGATCCCGGTCGCCGCCCCGGACATGGCCGGCCGCAAGGCGATCCTCCGCGTGCACTCCAAGGGCAAGCCGTTCGACTCCGACGTGGACTTCGACGGTCTGGCCAAGCGCACCGTCGGGATGTCCGGCGCGGACCTGGCCAACGTCATCAACGAGGCGGCGCTGCTGACCGCCCGTGACAACGGCACCGTGATCAACGGCGCCGCGCTCGAGGAGTCGGTGGACCGCGTCGTCGGCGGACCGCGGCGCAAGGGCAAGATCATCTCCGAGCAGGAGAAGAAGATCACCGCCTACCACGAGGGCGGGCACGCGCTGGCCGCGTGGGCGATGCCGGACCTGGAGCCGGTCTACAAGCTCACGATCCTGCCGCGCGGTCGCACCGGCGGGCACGCACTCGTCGTCCCGGAGGACGACAAGGGCCTGATGACCCGCGCCGAGATGATCGCCCGGCTGGTGTTCGCGATGGGTGGGCGCTCGGCCGAGGAGCTGGTCTTCCACGAGCCGACGACCGGTGCGTCGTCGGACATCGACCAGGCGACCAAGATCGCCCGCGCGATGGTCACCGAGTACGGCATGAGCGCCAAGCTCGGCGCCGTGAAGTACGGCCGCGAGCAGGGCGACCCGTTCCTCGGACGCTCGATGGGCAACCAGGCGGACTACTCGCTCGAGGTCGCCCACGAGATCGACGAGGAGGTGCGCAAGCTGATCGAGGCCGCGCACAACGAGGCGTGGGAGATCCTCAACACCTACCGCGACGTGCTCGACGCGCTGGTGTTCGAGCTGCTGGAGAAGGAGACGCTCACCCGCAAGGACCTGACGCGGATCTTCGACTCGGTGGAGAAGCGGCCGCGGATCACCGCGTTCAACGACTTCGGGCAGCGCACCCCGTCCGACAAGCCGCCGATCCTGACCCCGGCCGAGCGCGCGCACGAGAACGGCGAGCCCTGGCCGCCGCAGACCGAGCCGGAGCGCGAGCCCGCCCCGGTCGGCTCGCACCCGGTCGGCGGCGACGGCGCCGGGGCACCCGGGCCGGAGGGCGGCTCGCCGGTCCCGACGCCGGGCTCGGGGCGCCCGGGCGAGCCGGGCTACCCGTCCGGGGCGAACGGCGGCGCGGCGCCGCAGAACGGTGGCTACGCGCCGGCACCGCCGAACGCGGTCGCGCCGAACTACGGCGCCCCGGCGAGCTGGCGCCCGGCCACCACCCCGGCCGGTCAGACCTGGCCGCCGCCGAACTGGGGCCAGCAGCCCCCGCAGGACCAGCAGGGGCGCCAGCAGCCCCAGGGTGGCCAGGACAGCGGTTCCCAGGGCAGCGGTGCCCAGGGCTACGGTTCGCCGTCCTACGGCGGCAACGGCAACGGTCAGGGGCGCAGCACCTCCGCGGAGCAGCAGCGTCCCGAGGACGGCGGCCCGGACCCGGAGGCAGGACGCTGAGTACGTCGCCCACCGGTACGCAACTGCCACCCTCGCCGCACGCGGGCGACGTCGCCGGAGCGCTCCCGGCCGGGGTCGACCTCGAGCGGGCCGCGGCGGCCGTCCGGGAACTGTTGATCGCCTGCGGTGAGAACCCGGACCGCGAGGGCCTGAAGGAGACCCCGGAACGGGTCGCCCGGGCCTACGGTGAGATCTTCGGCGGGTTGTACGTGGACCCGGACACGGTGCTGGAGAAGACGTTCGACGAGGGTCACGGTGAGCTCGTCCTGGTCCGCGACATCCCGCTGTTCTCCACCTGCGAGCACCACCTGGTGCCGTTTCACGGGGTCGCGCACGTCGGCTACATCCCGGCCGTCGACGGTCAGGTCACCGGCTTGTCCAAGATCGCCCGGGTGGTCGATCTCTACGCCAAGCGGCCCCAGGTGCAGGAGCGGCTGACCGGGCAGATCGCGGATGCGCTGGTCCGCAAGCTCGACCCGCGCGCGGTGATCGTCGTGCTGGACGCCGAGCACCTGTGCATGTCCATGCGTGGAATCCGCAAGCCGGGCTCGCGTACCACCACCTCGGCCGTGCGCGGGCTGTTCAAGAGCTCGGCGTCCTCGCGTGCGGAGGCGCTCTCGTTCATCAGGGGCGCGTGAATGGCGGTCCTGGGAAGTCCCGACGGCGGTGCCCGGCTCACCGAGCTGGGCCGCTGCGCCGTGATGGGCATCTTGAACGTCACCCCGGACTCGTTCTCCGACGGCGGGCGCTACCTGGACATGTCACACGCGGTCGCGCACGGGATCGCGATGCGCGACTCCGGCGCGGACCTGATCGACATCGGTGGTGAGTCAACCCGGCCCGGCGCGCTGCGGGTCTCCGCGGAGGTCGAGGCGCAGCGGGTCCTGCCGGTGATCCGGTATCTGGTCGCCGAGGGCGTCCGGGTCAGCGTCGACACCACCCGGGCGTCGGTCGCGGAGTCCGCGGTCGAAGCCGGGGCATCCGTGGTCAACGACGTGTCCGGTGGGCTGGCCGACCCGGCCATGGCCGCGGTCGTGGCGAACGCGAGGGTGCCGTGGATCCTGATGCACTGGCGCGGGCACAGCGACCGGATGAACGAGCTGGCCGGCTACGAGGACGTGGTCGGTGAGGTCCGTCAGGAACTGGTGATGCGGGCCGACGCCGCCGTGATGGCAGGGGTGGACCCGGACCGGATCCTGCTCGACCCGGGCCTGGGCTTCGCGAAGACCGCCACCCACAACTGGGCCCTGCTGCGCCGTCTCGACGTCCTGCTCGAGCTCGGGTTCCCGGTACTGGTCGGGGCCTCGCGCAAGCGCTTCCTGGGCGAGCTGCTGGCCGACGCCGACGGCGTCCCGCGCCCGCACCCCCGGCGCGACGGCGCGACGGCCGCGATCAGCGCACTGGCCGCGGCCGCCGGCGCCTGGGGAGTGCGGGTGCACGACGTGGACTCCACGATGGACGCCGTCGCGGTGAGCGCGGCCTACCGGCTGGGTACCTCCCGCGCCGTCACCGGGCCGTGGCCGGGGGACGCGCCGTGAGCACAGCCCCCGGTTCGCGGCGGGCCGAGCCCGTCCCCGCGGAACGGGACCGGATCGAGCTGCGCGGACTGCGGGTGCGCGGCAACCACGGTGTGTTCGACCACGAGCGCCGCGACGGGCAGGACTTCGTCGTCGACCTCGTCGTCACGGTGGACCTGGCGCCGGCCGCGGCCTCGGACGATCTGGCCGACACCCTCGACTACGGCGCGCTGGCACAGCGCGCGGCCGGGATCGTCGGTGGTCCGGCCCACGACCTGATCGAGTCGGTCGCCGGTGCGCTCGCCGACGACGTGCTCACCGACCCGCGGGTGGCCGAGGTCGAGGTGACGCTGCACAAGCCGTCCGCCCCGATCCCGCTGCAGTTCGCCGACGTCGCGGTGGTGCTGCGGCGGGCCCGGGCCGCAGAGCGATGACGCGCGCGGTGCTCTCGCTCGGGTCCAACCTGGGCGAGCGGATCACCTACCTGCGGATGGTCGTGGCGGACCTGGGGACCGCGTTGGTGGCGTCGTCACCGGTCTACGAGACGGCGCCCTGGGGCGTCACCGACCAGCCGGACTTCCTGAACGCGATCGTGATCGCCGACGACCCCGACCTCGACGAGTGGGGCTGGCTGCGGCGCGGGCAGCGCCTGGAGGCGCAGGCGGAGCGGGTCCGCGAGCAGCGCTGGGGCCCGCGGACCCTGGACGTCGACGTCGTCGCCGTGCACGGTGACGAGGGCTGGATCCGCAGCGACGACCCGGAGCTGCGGCTGCCGCATCCCGGCACGCCGTCGCGGGCCACCGTGCTCGGGCCGTGGCTCGACGCCGACCCGGACGCGGTTCTGGACGGCCACGGACCGGTCGCGGAGCTGCTCGCCGCGCTGCCCGGGTCCGAGCGCACCGCGATGCGCCGCCGCGACGACCTGGCGCTGCTCGCGTGAACCCGCAGCCCTCGATCTCCCGGACCCGGCCGCGCGACCTGCTGGCCGTCGGCCTGCTGGCGGTGGTGATCGGCAACCTCGCGACCCGGCTGCTCTACTCCTCGATCCCGTCGTTGCCGCTGATCGCCGGGGTCGTGCTGGGCCTGCTGGGCGTGGCCGAGCTGGTCGGCGGGTACCTGCTGCGCGGCCGGATCGAGCGCCGCCGTGGCGCCCCGCCGGTGAACCCGCTGCTCGCCGCCCGCGCGGTCCTGCTGGCCAAGGCCTCCGCGGTGGCGGGATCGTTCGTGGCCGGACTCTGGGTGGGGGTGCTCACCTACACGCTTCCCCAGGCCGGCGCCGTCACCGCGGCGGCCGCGGACAGCGTGACGGCCGGCGTCGGGCTGGTGTGCGCGCTCGTACTGGTCGGGGCCGGGCTCTGGCTCGAGCACTGCTGCCGTATGCCGGACGACCCGGACGGTGACGACCGTCCGGGTTGAGCAGGCCGTGCGCGGAAATCGTCGCT
>JAKDNL010000786.1 GCA_030451825.1 Pseudonocardia sp.
TGGCCGGGCGGTACTTGCGGTACAGAGCCAGTGCCACGCCCGCGAGGCTACCGAGAGGGGCCGACAGTGCCGGAGGCCGGACCGGGGCCGTGACGGCAGAGGCGCCGGACACGGAGGTCCGGGACATGAGGGGACCCCGCGCACCCGCCAGAGCCTGTTGACCCTTGCTGCCTTCCGGCCCTGGGGGAGTTCACAGGATGGACGCCGCACGGGGTCCGCGGACAGTGTAGCGATCCCGCTCCCGTCATTGCACCACCCAGGGGGCCGGATGAGGTGGACGGGACCGGCCGGTAGGCTCCTCGACGGAGGATTCGCCTAGTGGCCTAGGGCGCACGCTTGGAAAGCGTGTTGGGAGCAATCCCTCAGGGGTTCGAATCCCCTATCCTCCGCCACACCAGAGCAGCGACAACGCCGCGTCGGCCCAGACAGGGACGGCGCGGTGTCGTCGTTCAGTCTCAGTTCCAGTCTCATTTCGCCTCCGGCCCGCCCCAGATCAGCCCGCCCACACGCTGGGCGACGTCGCTGCGCACGACCCCGGTGATGTGCTGGTAGCGAGCGGCCATCGCGGTAGTCGACCAGCCCATCAGACCCATCACCGCGCGCTCCGGGACGCCGAGGATCAGCAGCACGGTCGCGGCCGTGTGGCGGGCGTCGTGCAATCGGCCGTCCCTCAGTCCCGCGTCCTTCAACAGCCGCTTCCAACGGTGGTAGTCGGTGTTCGGGTTCAACGGCTCCCCGAGCGGCGTGGCGAATACGTAGGCCGTGTCCCGCCAGAGCTGCGCTGCGGTCTCGCGCTCGCGGTCCTGCTCGTCGCGGTGCTTCTTCAACAGCGAGACCAGCTCGTCCGGCAGGCCCATCGCGCGCCGCCCTGCCCGGGACTTCGTGTCGTCGGTCTCCGGCCGGTCCAGGACGCGGCTCGGGCAGAAGCCGGCCTTTCTGCCACACGTCCCGCCGCAGCCGTGCACGTACCGAGGTCGGAGCCGAGCCCGGCGCACCAGCAACGTCCCCGTGTCCAGGTCGACGTCCGACCAGCGGAGGCCCAGGACCTCGCCCTGGCGTAGCCCGAGGGCAAGTGCGATCGCCCACCGCGCGTGGTTCCGCCCTTCGGCCGCGACAGTGAGCAGCCGTTGCACCTCTTCCACCGAGTACGGCTCGATCTCCGCTTCCGACGGTCGCGGCGCCTTGGCCAGCGCGGCCGGATTCCGGCTTATCCGGCCCCGGCGTTCCGCCTCACCCAGCGCGGTACGGATCGTCCGGTGCGCCTGGTGGACGGTGCCGGGCGAGCTGCCGTTCGCCAGCATGGCTGCGTAGAGCCGTTCCAGGTGCTCCGGCTGTAACCGGTCCAGACGGTGAGCCCCGACGCCCGGGGTCAGGTGCGTCCGAAGCGCCACCCGGTAGCCGGCCAGCGTGTTCTCCTTCACCGACGCCGCCGCGATCGTCTCCACCCAATGGGTGAGCCACTCCCCCACCGTCCAGACCCGGCCCGGTGAGCGCACTGTGGCGGACTCCCGTTCGCGCTCCAGCTTCCGGACCTCGCGGATCGCGTCCGCCTTCGATCGGCGCATCACGTGCCGCCGGTCCGGCCGCCCATCGTCACGGACCCCGACGGTCACGCGCCCGTGCCAGTAGCCGTCCTTGCCGAAGTAGACGCTCGACGCCCCGTTCGGCTGCCGAGACCTTGACCGCTCGTTCATGCGGCACTCCCCCGCAGGCACTCCACGTAGCGGACCAGCGCATCCCGAGGGATCCGGCGCAGACGACCGATCCGCACGGATTCGACCTCCCCTGCCGCCACCAGCGCGTACATCAGCGTCCGCCCGATCCCGAGCAGGTCCGCGGCCTCCTCAACCGTCAGGACAATGCGCATCGACGTTTCGTTCATGCCGCTTCTCCCTCAGTTGCCGAACAGGTGTCGGGTGGTTCCTCGGTCGCCATCAGCGCGGCGTCGTAGTCGGCCCGCCATCGCTGTCGTTGGTTGATCGCGTGCAGCAGGAGCACCGGCCGGGAGGGCACGTCGGTGTCCCCAGGTTTGGTGACCTCCCACTCGAACGGGCCGTCATCGACGGCGTAGGCGGGCTGCACTCCGGCCTGGTCGAGGAGTTGCCGAACGAATGCCGACCGCTCGGCCCGGTGGTCGCCGAGGCTCTTGTTGGACCACTTCCGGGAGACCAGGACGCGACGTCCGGCGATGCCGAGGTGTTCGGGCTTGTGCGCCTTGCCCGTGCACACCCCGGGCGTGGTCGAGGGCCGGGCGCCCTTGGGCTCGATGCCGTAGTGCAGCCAGATTGGGCAGCGCGGCGAGCACGGGGTGATGGCGAGTTCGGAGGCGAGGCGGCGGGCGTGTTCGCGTTGCCGGTGGGTGGAGGTCTCGTCGAGTCCGGCGGCCTGGCCGACGGATTTGGTGAGGTACTTGGTCAGATAGCCGATGTGGCGCCCGGCCTCCTCCGATCCGCCGAGGATGCCCTTGACGTGGACCTGGGCGCCGAACACCACTGTGTGCACGGGTGTGGTCAGGGCGTCCGGGTCGGTGGCCTCGTCCCAGGTGGGCAGCGGC
>JAKDNL010000787.1 GCA_030451825.1 Pseudonocardia sp.
GAGGGAGTCGCGGTCGCCGTGGCCGAGGTTGCGCAGCTGCGATTCCACGAGGGCGGTGGAGATCGCGATGACCGCGGCGCGTTGGGGCAGCTGGCGCGCGAGCGCGGTGGTGACGATGGTTTGGGCGTTCTCGGCCTGCTCGGCGTTGTAGTCGCGTGGCCCGATCTGTTGCGACCCGCCGCCCGGGCCGCCGTCGCCGTCGCAGCCGCCGCCGGCCAGCGCGCCGGTGCCGATGACCAGCATCGGGACACCGATCAGGAACATCGCGCCGAGGACCAGCAACGCGGCCGCGGCCGTGGCGAGGGCGACGGTGGTGCGGGACTGGTTCACGGCAGCATCACGGTGTCGAGGGCGCCGCGCGGTGCCCGATCAGGGCCGCACCCGCCGGCGCTACGCTCGCCTCGTCTTGGGCGGTGGTGCCCGCGTTCGGCACCGCGTGCAGCTGCGGGCGCTGTTCGGGTTCAGACCCGTCGGAATTGCTGAACCCGCCAACCTTTCCGCGCAGGGCGGCGTTGGTGTCGAACACGGCCTGCTCGGTGGCCGAGAGCACTGTCTGGATCTTCATGCCGGGGGTGTTTTCGATTTTCCAGAGGGCGCGGCCCTTGCCTTCCATGGCCCAGCCGGTGATCACGGCCTGTTCGCGCTCGGAGAGGGCGAGTTCGTCGGCGAGTTCGTCGCCGACCCGGGTGGACTGCCCGAGCAGGATGCGGGTCGAGCACAGGGCGAGCAGGTCCTTGGCGATCGAGACCTCTTGGGAGCCGGCCGCGCCGACGGAGAGCAGGTCGGAGGGTTTGTGCATCACCAGCAGCTGGATCTTGCGTTCGGCCCGCGACAGGCGCAGGTCGGAGTCCACGGCTTGTACGGCGCGCAGCCCGAGGCGCATTTGGCGCCATACTTCGTCGCGCACGACGATGCGCACGTCGCCGTCGTCTTGCAGGTCGGTGATCATCGAGGACCAGGAGCCCAGGCAGGTCAGGGCGACGGCGATGGCCTGATCGCCGCGCGAGCGCAGCAGCGACAGGTCCATCGACTGCACGGGGGCGTCCCAGTCGAGGTCGAAGTTGGTCTGTTCGTCGAACAGGCCGGCCAGCGGCCCGATGACCAGGTTGGACAGGGCGTCGGTGATCAGGCGGGTGTGGTCGAGGAACTCCCGGCGCCCGGCGAAGCGGGATGCGGCCCACAGGTCCTCGTCGGGGTCGGCGAGTGCCGCGACGACGTGGGGGATGGTGACCGGGCGCAGCCCGGTGTAGCCGTCGGCGGCACCGACCAGGCGGCGGAGCACGGTGGAGAGCACCAGCTCGTCGGTGACCGTCGGGGGGTAGCCCTGGGCCTCGGCCAACGCGCACAGCAGTTTGGTCCAGCGCCCGAGCACTCCGGTCAGCTCTTCGCGCTGGCGCTGGGTCGACCACGTCGCCCAGCGGGCGGCGATCGGGCCCAGGTCCAGGGCGTTGAGCCGGGTCGCCGAGCCGCGCCCGAGCTGGATCGGGGTGATGCCCAGGCCCCGCAGCAGCGGCGTGTACTCGCCTTTCACGTCGCCGCTGATCAGCGTCTTGGTGCCGAACAGCGACATGCGCAGCAGCATCGCCAGCACGGTGGAGGACTTGCCTCGGCCGGGTTCGCCGAACACGGCCAGGTTGGGGTTGGTGCACAGCCCGCGCAGTACCCACTCCACGGGGTGGACGTAGAACGCGCCCCCGGACAGGGTGTCGTAGCCCATCCGGGCCCCGATCGCGGGGACGCCGTTGCTGGCCAGCAGCGGGAACAGGCCGCCGATGTCGCTGGTGGCGGCCCGGTAGACCGGTGTGCGGGCGGCGGCATCGACCGGCGCCCAGCCCCGTCCCGGTTCGCGCGGTCCGCGCCGCGGCGCGCTGGCCCGGTTGACCCGGCCATCACGGTGCGGGCGGGGCTCGGCGTCCTCGGCCGCGGCGGCGGGTGGGGCGCCGGCGAACTGGGTGAGCAGCTCCCCGGCACCGCGATCAGCCTTGGTGGTGCGGTTGCGGCGCGTGGGTCCCCAGAGGCGGCTCATGTGTCGAAGGCCCTGTGCAGTCGGGGCAGCCCGATCCCTACCGGCAGGGCGGCGGAGACGAAGGCGCTGTCTTGGGCGAGTTCGAGGCGCAGCAGCCGGAACCGGCCCGAGGCGTCGTTCTCCAGGCGGGCGGCGTGGTCTTCGAGGTTCCAGTCGGCGGGCACGGTGATCGAGGAGGCGACGGTGTAGCGGACCAGGGCGTGCCCGGCGGCCACGGCCGATTCCTGATCCATCGCACCGCCCCGGCGGCGCTGATCGACCGCGGTGGCCGAGAACCCGCGGGCGGCTTTGACGTCGGCGACGACGTTGTTGCGGAACCGGCTGGAGCGGACCTCACGGCTGGCCGCGGCTTGGGACATGACCTCGTAGTGGATCGCGATGGTGCGCCGTTCCCCGGCGGTGCGTACCGCCAGCAGCGGCCCGAGCGAGCCGAAGATGGTCCCGGCCTCGGGGGGCTGCACGGCGTAGGAGACCGAGGAGAAGCCGTCGTGGTGATAGGCGCGCGGGGCGGGGGAGGGGGCCAGGGT
>JAKDNL010000788.1 GCA_030451825.1 Pseudonocardia sp.
GAACGCCTTCTTCGCCGCGGTCGCCGCGGACGGGCGGTCCTGGTAGAAGCCGATCAGCAGATAGGACGCCAGGCCGACGCCCTCCCAGCCCAGGTAGAGCAGCACGAAGTTGTTCGCCAGCACCAGCACCAGCATCGCCGCGACGAACAGGTTCAGCTGCGCGAAGAACCGCCGCCGGGCCGAGGGGTCCGACGGCTCCGCGTGCTCGCCGGTCGGCTCGTGCGGGGCCATGTAGCCGACCGAGTAGAGGTGGATCAGCCCGCCGACCCCGGTGACCAGCAGCACGAACGTCAGCGACAGCGGATCCAGGCGCAGGCCGAAGTCGACGTTCAGCGAGCCGGAGGCGATCCAGCCGTAGAGCGACAGCTCACGGGTCCGGGAGCCCGGGGCCAGCCCGATCGTCTCCAGGAAGATCAGCAGACCGATCACGAACGACGCGACGACGGTGGCGACGCCCAGCCAGTGGCCCCACCGGTCGGCACGGCGCCCGGCCAGGAACAGGACCAGGGCGCCGAACGCCGGCGCGGCGATCAGCAGCCAGGCCAGCGACGCGGTCCCGGTCGCGGCGCCGACGGCCGGTTCGGCCTCCTGAGCGAGCACGAGCGCGGGTCGCCCCAGGGGAGACAGCACGGAGTACACGGGGAGCGCTCCTAGTACTTGAGCAGGTTCGCGTCGTCCACAGAGGAGGACTGACGGGTGCGGAAGATCGAGGTGATGATCGCGAGGCCGACCACGACCTCGGCGGCGGCGACCACCATCACGAAGAACGCCATGACCTGCCCGTCGAGGCTCCCGTTGATCCGGGAGAACGTCACCAGGGTCAGGTTCACCGCGTTCAGCATCAACTCGATACACATGAACACGACGACGGCGTTGCGCCGGACCAGCACGCCGACGGCGCCGATCGAGAACAGCAGCGCGGACAGCAGCAGGTAATAGGTGGGGCTCATGAGTCCTTCTCCACCCCGCTCGGGGTGGCCACGTCGTTCGGCTCACCGGCGTCGATCGCCCGGTCCGGCGACGAGCGGCCGGTCAGCGAGTGCGCATCCGGGGTGCTGGTGTCCGGGACGTCCACCGCGACCGACTCGATGATCTCGGACAGCGACTCCGGGGCGATCGAGCCGTCCGGCAGCAGGGCCGGGACGGCGACCGAGTTCGCGGTCGCGTAGACGCCCGGACCCGGCAGTGGGGAGATCCGCGCGTGCTCGCCGCGCAGCCGGGCGACGACGGTCTGGCGCTGGGTGCGCTTCTCGTGGGTCGAGGACTGCGCGTAGGCCAGCACCATCGCGCCGAGCGCGGCGGTGATCAGCAGCGCCGAGGTGAGCTCGAACGGGCCGAGATAGACGGTGAAGATCAGCCGGCCGAGCCCGCCCAGGTTGTTGGCGCTCAGGCCCGCTCCGGGGGCCGGTTGGACCGAGGTCAGCGAGCGGGCCAGCGCGGCGACCAGCAGGCCGGCCAGGCCCAGACCGAGGACCAGTGCCGCGACCCGCTGGCCGCGCAGCACCTCGACGACCGAGTCCCGGCTGTCGCGCCCTACCAGCATCAGCACGAACAGGAACAGCATCATCACGGCGCCGGTGTAGACGATGATCTGCGTGAACCCGAGGAACGGGGCCTGTTGGATCACGTAGAGGATCGCCAGCGAGAACATCGTCAGGGCCAGCAGCAGCGCGCAGTGCACGGCGTGCCGGGCGAAGACCATGCCCAGCGCCGCGGCCAGCGCGATCGGCCCGAAGATCCAGAACGCGATGGCCTCGCCGGTCGAGGTGAGCCCGGCGACCCCGGCGCCCTCGGCCTGCGCGAGCACCGTCTGGACGAATCCGGTCTGGGAGAACACGGTCTGGGCGGCGACGACCACGGTGCTCATCGGGTCTGCTCCCCCACCACGTCACCCTGGGTGTCCTCGCCGCGGGCGGTGGCCTTGGCCAGGGTCGGGCCCTGCACGTAGTAGTCCTGCTCGTCGTCCCCCAGGCGCATCGGGTGCGGCGGCTGCTCCATGCCCGGCAGCAGCGGGGCCATCAGCTGCTCCTTGGTGTAGATCAGGTCCTGCCGGTTGTCGTCGGCCAGCTCGTAGAAGTTGGTCATCGTCAACGAGCGGGTCGGGCAGGCCTCGATGCACAGGCCGCAGCCGATGCAGCGCAGGTAGTTGATCTGGTAGATCGCGCCGTAGCGCTCGCCGGGCGAGTACCGGGCCTCCTCGGTGTTGTCCCCGCCCTCGACGTAGATCGCATCGGCCGGGCAGGCCCACGCGCACAGCTCGCAGCCGACGCACTTCTCCAGCCCGTCCGGGTGCCGGTTGAGCTGGTGGCGCCCGTGATAGCGCGGCGCGGCCGGGGGGAAGTCCTCCGGGTACTCCTCGGTGACGACCTTCTTGAACATCGTCCCGAAGGTGACGCCGAACCCCTTGAAGAAGTCGAACATCAATCCTCGCCCTCCTTGCGGGTGTCGCCCGCGATCGCGCCGACGGTGCCGACGCTCGTTCCGCTGACGTTCCTCTCGGTGCCGATGCTCGTTCCGCCGGCGCTCCTCTCGGTGCCGATGCTCGTTCCGC
>JAKDNL010000161.1 GCA_030451825.1 Pseudonocardia sp.
CGCTCGCGGGGGGTGCGGGCGCTACGGCCGGGTCAGGGTTTGCGCTTTTTCGGGGGTGGGGGGCGGAACGGGGGGGGCGGGCCCCCCTCGACGTTCGCCGCTGCTCGTGTCCGTGCCCGTCCGAGTGGATCGAGGGTGATGAGTACTCAGGAATGGTTCACCACCGGGGTCACCCGAGGACCTGATCAGGCTCTCGCGCTGGAACTCGTGCGGGTGACCGAAACCGCCGCGATCGCGGCCGGCCGGTGGGTCGGCCGCGGTGAGAAGAACAGCGGCAAGTCCGCTGCCACCGTCGCGATGCGCGAGCACCTCACGTCCGTGCCCATGCGCGGCACCGTGGTGATCGGTGGGGGCGAGCTGAACGACACACCCGTCCTGCGCACGGGCGACGACGTCGGGTTCGGTGACGGGCCGGAGTGCGACGTCGGCATCAGCGTGGGCCACGGCGCCCTGTCACCGGTCAAGGACGTACCGAACTCGCTGGCCGCGATCGCGGTGGCCGAGCCCGGTGCGCTGTACGCACCGCCGCCGGCCGTCGTCGTGGAGAAGCTGGCCGTCGGCTCCGACTGTGCCGACGTCGTCGACATCACCCGACCGGTGGCGGAGAACCTGCGCGCGGTGGCCGCGGTCAAGGGGGTGCGGGCGTCGGACCTGGTGGTCGCCGTGCTCGACCGGCCGCGGCACCGGGAGCTCATGAACGAGATCCGCGCCGCCGGTGCGCGGGTCCACGTGCTGCAGGGAGGCGACCTCGCGGGAGCGATCGCCGCGGCGCGTCCCGAGAGCTCGGTGGACGTGCTGCTGGGCACCGGGGGAGCGGAGGAGGGGGTCATCGCCGCGGCCGCCCTGTCCTGCCTGGGTGGGTCATTACAGGTCCGGCTGCGGTACGCAGGCTTCGACAAGGTCCTGCACACCGGCGACCTGGTGCGCGGCGGGCGCGTTCTGTTCTGCGCCACCGGGGTGACCACCAGCGAGCTGCTGCGCGGTGTCCAGAACCGCTCGGGCCGCATCACCACGCAGTCCATGGTGCTGTGCTCGAAGCCGGACACGGTGCGGATGGTCAGGTCCGAGCACCGATTCGCCTGACGGATCGTTCGATCGCGGGCGGGTCACGGTCCGGTACCCGCGCCGGAAGGATCCTGACGACTTGCCGGCCAAACGTGGGGACGGGTCGCTCCTCCGGCACCCCCCCCGGTGGCTGGGAGGCGCGCTTCGCGACGTCGGAAGCGGCCAACGGGTGGGAGGACCTGTGTCGCGTCGAGCGCGGCAGCACCCGGGAGGCGTGGATCGTGCTCACCGAACGACCCGCTCGGCCCGAATCCCGCCCGCCAGCATCGTCTCCGTGGCCAGCTTGCCACTCGCCAGATCGGTGGCCGCACACTTGACCAGTGGCAGTACGAGGTCACGGGCCGCAGGCCGCATCTGGTACTGCCCGGACGCGCACCGCCACATCCTGTGGGTCGTGGCGGCCGGCCTGAGTCATCCGAACTCGACCGTTCTCGGGCAACGGGGCGGGCTCCGCGGGCATTGCCGCGCAGGCTGGTTGCACGAGCGGAGCTCTCGCACGGCCCGGGTGCACGAACGGAGCTCTCGGGCAACAGGGAGGGGCTCCCCGGGGTACTCCAGCGCAGGCTGGAGAACGAGCTGGGACACGGAGAGCCGCGTAGGGGCGATCACGTCCGATCACTTCAGCGGGCCGGTGACCGACTCGGCCGCGGCGAGCGCTCGACCGGAGGCCACGTACCCGACGGCGGCTTCGATGTCGGGCGCCAGGTAGCGGTCGGTACCCGACGCCGGGACGTCGCCCCGGAGCCCGTCCCGGACGGCGGCGGTCGCCGGTGCGGGTTGCAGCGGTGCCCGCATGTCCAAGGCCCTGGCCGCGGTGAGCAGTTCGATGGCGATCACCCTGGTCATCCCGTCGATGGCGCGTCGCAGCTTGCGGGCCGCCGACCAGCCCATCGATACGTGGTCCTCCTGCATCGCGCTGGAGGGGATGGAGTCCACCGACGCGGGCACCGCGAGGCGCTTGAGCTCGGACACGATCGACGCCTGCGTGTACTGGGCGATCATGTATCCGGAGTCGACGCCGGGGTCGTCGGCGAGGAACGCGTTCAGCCCGTGGTTACGGGCCGGGTCGAGGAACCGGTCGGTGCGCCGCTCGGCCATCGAGGCGACATCGGCGACGGCGATGGCCAGGAAGTCCAGCACGTAGGCGAGTGGGGCGCCGTGGAAGTTGCCGTTGCTCTCCACCCGCCGGTCAAGGGTGACCACGGGGTTGTCGATGGCACTGGCCAGCTCGCGGGAGGCGACGAGCTCGGCGTGGGCCACGGTGTCCCGTCCCGCGCCGTGCACCTGCGGGGCGCACCGCAGCGAGTAGGCGTCCTGGACGCGGGTGCACTCCGGGCTGCGGTGGCTGGCCAGCACGCCCGATCCGGCGAGGAGCGCCATCAGGTTCGCCGCGCTGTTCGCCTGGCCCGGGTGCGGGCGCAGCGCCTGCAGGTCGGGAGCGAACACCGCGTCCGTGCCGAGCTGACCCTCCACACTCATCGCCGCGCCGACGTCCGCGGTCCGCAACAGCATCCGCAGGTCGTGGCAGGCCAGCGTGAGCATTCCGAGCATCCCGTCGGTGCCGTTGATCAGCGCGAGGCCTTCCTTCTCCTCCAGCGCCAGCGGGGTGATGCCCGCCGCGGCGAGGGCCTGCCCGGCAGGGCGCAGCACACCGTCGGCGTCGCGCACCTCGCCCTCGCCCATCGCGACCAGCGCACAGTGCGCCAGCGGGGCCAGGTCCCCGGAGCACCCCAGCGATCCGTACTCGCGCACCACCGGCGTCAGGCCCGCGTTGAGCAGCGCCGCGTACACCGCCGCGGTCTCCAGCCGCACTCCGGTCCGTCCGGTGGCCAGTGTGGACAGGCGTAGCACCATCAACGCCCGCACCACCTCGCGTTCCACCTCGTTACCCGAACCCGCGGCGTGCGAACGCACGAGGCTGCGTTGCAACTGCGCGCGCGACGCCGCCGGGATGTGACGGGTGGCGAGCGCACCGAAGCCGGTCGAGACGCCGTAGTGCGGTGTGACGTCATCGGCCAGGGTCTCGATCACCTTCCGGCTCAACGAGATCTCGTCTGCTGCGGCTGGGGAGATCTCGATCGGGGCCCCGTGTCGGGCTACCGCGACGACCTCGTCGGGGCTCAGGGGGCCGATCCCGACGGCGACTGCGCTCATCACTAGATGGCACCGCACAGCGGGGTCCGGCACCAGCGTCCGACACCCGATTCTGTCTCGGATCCGAGACAGTTCTCGTAGGTCGCGGCGTGGCCACGGTTCCGTGGTACGCCTCGGGGTGATCGAACCAACGGAAACGCGTTGCGGAGGTGCGGGCGGCATGGCGCGACCACCGCTGGCCCTGGGCGCGGACGGCAGCGTCTCAGCGCGAGCGGCACCAGCCACGACACTGTGGTCGAGATGTCGCGAGCGCTAGGATCGCATAATGAGTGCGGAGCGGAACGAGCTGCGCGAACTGGTCGAGCAGCTGTCCGACGAGGAAGTACCGGTCGCTTTGGCCGATCTTCGTCGGCACCTGCGTCCCACGGAGGAGCGGGATTGGCCGCCGGCCTTCTTCGGGGCCGGCCGCGCCCGTCGGAGTGATGCCGCCGCTCGTTCGGAGGAGATCCTCGGCGAGGGCTTCGGCCGTCCGGCGTGATCCTCTGCGACACCGGCCCCATCGTCGCAGCGGCGCTGGTCGGTGATGATCACCATCACGAGTGCGTCGAGTTGTTCACCGGCCTGCACCCGGCCGGCCGGCCCTTGCTCGTCCCGGGGACGGTCGTGGCGGAGGTGGGGCGTCGTCAGTCGTGGCTGCGGGCACGGGATCCGAGTCGGCGAGTCAGTGTGCGCAGGGCGCCGAGGATCTGGTCCGTGTCCGGAGTCCGGGTGGGGTCGAGTTGCCACTGCACGATCAACCCGTCGGCCAGCGCGAGAAGCAACGACGCCGTGGCGTCGTCGACACCGAGCACGGTCGCGA
Source organism: Pseudonocardia sp. (assembly GCA_030451825.1). Taxonomy (GTDB): domain Bacteria; phylum Actinomycetota; class Actinomycetes; order Mycobacteriales; family Pseudonocardiaceae; genus Pseudonocardia. The sequence goes on from JAKDNL010000161.1 coordinate 4,019, forward strand.
GGTCGGCGCGGAACGTCTCGTAGTGGGCGCCGAGCTGTGCCCGCAGCTCCGGGACGTGCCCGGCCTGGGCGAGCGCGTCGAAGAAGCCGTCGACCATCGGCCGGGACGCGTCCAGCTCGGCGAAGAAGTCGTCCATCGTGGCGGGGAGGCCGGGCTCGGCGGACATGTGTCGCGCGAGCTGCCCGCCGAGGTGTTCGATCCACTGGCGGACCCCTTCGGCGATGGCCTCGTTGAGCAGCGCTTCCTTCGACCGGAAGTGGTAGTTGATCGCGCCGAGGTTGGTGCCGGACACGGCAACCAGGTCCCGGGCCGTGGTGCGTGCATACCCGCGCTCCCGCAGGCACGTGATGGCCGCTTCGAGCAAGGCTTCCCGGTTGCCCACCAACCCACCCCCTGATACAAACGTCTCAGACAAACGTACCAGCTGGTCGGATCGGAGGTTCGGGCAATGGTCGATAACTGGGAGGTCGACACGGTCGTCGTCGGTGCGGGCCTTGCCGGGCTGACCGCTGCGAACAAGCTGACCGCCGCGGGGCGATCGGTCGCCGTGCTCGAGGCGGGCGACGACGTCGGCGGGCGCACTCGAACCCTGGACCTCGACGGCCACATCGCCGAGCTCGGAGGCGAGTGGGTCGGACCCGATCACCGCCAGATGTTCGCGTTGCTCCGCCGGTACGGGCTGCATACGTGTCCCGCACGCCAGCTCGGGCGTGCCGGCCTCTGGCGCGACCACGCCGGCGCATCGGTGCGCAGGTTGCCCCCGGCGTCGCCGGCCCAGCGGCTGGTCCTGCTGCGCGCCTGCCGGCGATTGGACCGGGCAGCCGCGGCCGTGCATCCGGTGCAGCCATGGCTCAGCGTCGATGCCGAGCGTCTCGACGCCATCCGATTCGGGGCCTGGCTCCGCGATCAGGGACTCACGTCGGCTCTGGTCACCTACCTCGGCGCGGCGATCGGTTCGCTGACCTCGAGCGACATCGAGGACATCTCCCTGCTGCACGTCCTGTGGTGGGTGGCGCGCGGCAACGGCGTCCTGCGGATGCTGCGCACGACGTTCGCCCGGGTCATCGTCGAAGGCGCCCACATGGTGAGCGCCAGGTTGGCCGCCGACCTCGGCGACCAGCCGGTCCTCGACGCGCCGGTGCGGCGGATCGGCCACGGCGACGGGGTGCAGGTCGAGTACGGGCATGGCCGGTGGGTTCGGGCGCGGCACGCGGTCATCACGGCCCCGGTCGGGTCGCTCGCTGCGATCCGATTCGATCCCGGGTTGCCGGCGCCACTGGCGGCCCTGGACGAGCTGCGCGCCAAGCCGGGAACGAAGGTGGTCGCTGTGCTGCCGGCCGACCATCGGATGCGGCACCGCTTCGCGCTCGGCGGCGGACCGCTGGCCGCGGCGTGGCGGGTGGACCGCCGCGTCACCGGCTTCGCGTCGCCGACCACTGCCGAGCGTCCCACCGCCGAGCTCGTCGACGACCTGGCCGCGTTGTCCGGTGTGCGCGTCGCCGAGCTCGGCTCGCCGACGGTCTACCGGTGGAGCACGCACACTCACATCCCCGGCTGCGACATCGGGTTCGAGCCCGGACAGCTGACCCGGCACGGCCCGAACCTCAGCCGTAGCCATGGCCCCCTGCACTTCGCGGGAGCCGAACGCAGCAGCTGGCCGAACAACATGGAAGGCGCCGTGGAGAGCGGCGTCCGCGCGGCAGGAGAGATCCTTACGAGTGCCGCATGAACGACTACTCGACCGGCCGGGGTATCGGAAGCACAGGCCGCTCAGTGCTGGGAGGTGTCGGCGGCGGCAGCGGTCCTGCCGCTTGCGAACGCGGACCAGTCGATCGGCTGGCCTGGTGGGCCCCAGATGACGAGGACTGTGGCGTTGCCGTCGCCGGTGTTGCGGAAGTCGTGCGCTGAGCCGGCCGGGGCGAGCACGGCGTCCCCGCGACGGAGGGTGTGTCGTTGTTCGTCGACCGTCATCTCGGCGTGGCCGTCGAGGAGGAGGTACAGCTCGTCCAGTGGCGCGTAAGAATGGTGGGTGTGCGTGCCCTCGACCCCGCCCGGGGGGAACTCCCAGGTCTGCACCGCTACGGGGAGTCGAGAGGTCTCGCGGAAGTGCCATTGCATCCGCAGGGGTGTCCCGTCGTGGAGTGCGTGGTCGAAGGCTCCGCTGCCGGCTCGTTCGAGCATGGCTCCTCCTTGTGTTCGGCCCGCCGAGGCTAGTCGTTTGGGGCACAGCTGCGGCTCGTTCCTCGAGAGTCAGGTGATGGGGCGGGGGAGCGGGTCGGGATCGTCTGCACCGCCCGGGGCGAAGGGGTCCTGACCGCCGAGTGGAACGGCACCCGATGATGATCGTCCTCAGCTCGCCGCTGAGTAGCGACCCTGCGGCGACCCTGGCCACACCACGCATTGGACGAGCGCTCCTCTCGTCCAACGGAGATGTGCGAGAGCAGCTCTCGCTCAGCGCGGGGTGGGGTCAGGGAGGTGACGGGGCGTGACGGGGCTCAGGTTTCCGGTGATGTCGCCGACGGCTGAACGTGCGCGTCGAGATGTTCGTCGCCGTGCTGGTGGTGGCCTAGCGTCGGGTTCGTGGAGTTCCGGGTACTCGGACCGATCGAGGTGCGCGACCGTGGGGCGCTGCGGGTGATCCCGGGCGCTCGGCAGCGGTCGATCCTCGCGGCGCTGGTCGTGCACGCCGGCGAGCGGGTCTCCTTCGATCTGTTGGCACGCATGGTGTGGCACGACGCGCCGCCTCCGGACGCGCGGGGCAGCCTGCACGCCCACGTGTCGCGGCTGCGGGGGGTGCTCTCCGGGGACGGCGCGGAACAGCCCCTGCGCACGAGCCGGGGCGGGTACGTCCTCGATGTCGCGGACGACGAACTGGACGCGACGCGGTTCGTCCGCCTTACCCGCGAGGCGAGGACGAGGGTCGGCGATGAACCCACGGTGGCGCTGGACCTGCTGGACGAGGCGCTCGCGCTGTGGCGTGGCCCCGCCTACGCCGACGTCGCGGACGAGGAGTTCGCCCGCGCCGAGGCCGCGCGGCTCGACGAGCTGCGGCAGGTGGCGGTCGACGACCGTGTCGATGCAGCGTTGGCGCTGGGCAGGCACGCGGAGATGATCGGTGAGCTGGAGGCGAGTGTCGCCCGGCATCCGCTGCGGGAACGCCCGTGCGCGCAGCTGATGCTCGCCCGATACCGCGACGGGCGGATCGCCGAGGCGCTGCAGGCCTACCGCGCCCTGCGGCGCCGACTGGCCGACGAGATCGGGCTCGACCCACCGGCGGAGCTGCAGCGCCTGGAGGCCGACATCCTTTGCCGGTCGGGCCGGCTCGCGCTCCCGCCCGGGCCGTCGGCGACGGGTGTTCCGCCGCGACCGGCCGCGCTGACCGGTTTCGTCGGGCGGGACGACGCGCTCGATGCTCTGGCCGTGCTGCTCGAGACGACCCGGCTCGTCACGCTCACCGGCACGGGTGGCGCCGGCAAGACCCGGCTGGCGACGGAGCTGGCCGCCCGCATCGCCGAGCGGTTCCCCGACGGGGTGCAGGTGGTGGAGCTCGCGCCGGTCCGCACGGCCGACGCGGTGGCAGACGTGATCGTGACCGGTCTCGGAGTCGTCCGCAGTGGTTCGGAACCCCTCCTGCGGACCCTCGTGACGGCCCTGCGTCCACGCCGGACCCTGGTGCTGCTCGACAACTGCGAGCACGTGCTCGACGCGGTGGCCCCGCTGGTCGACCGTCTCGCCCGGGGATGCCCGCACCTGGTCGTGCTGGCCACCTCCCGGGAGCGGCTGGCCGTCGACGGTGAGCACGTCTGGCCGGTGCCGCCGCTGGCCGTGCCGGCGCCGGGCGACGAGGCCACCAACGATCGGGACGAACTACTGGCAGTGCCCTCGGTCCGGCTGTTCTGCGACCGCGCGACGGCCGCGGATCCCGCGTTCCGGCTCACGAAAGCCTCTCAGTCGGCCGTGGCCCGCATCTGCCGCCGCCTCGACGGTCTCCCGCTGGCCATCGAGCTGGCCGCGGCGCGGGTGGGGGCGCTACACCCGATCGATCTGGAGGCCCGCCTCGGCGCCCGGTTCGGCGTACTGACCGCCGGACCCCGCGGGGACACGGGACGCCACCGCACCCTGCGGGCGACCATCGACTGGTCCTACGAGCTGCTCGAACACGCCGAGGCCCGGATGTTCGACCGGTTGTCGGTGTTCCCGGGAGGGTTCGACCTGGCCGCGGCGGAGGGCCTGCGCCTCCCTGGGGAACCGCCGCTGGAGGCCGCAGGGCTGGTGGCCGCGCTCGTCGACAAGTCGATGCTGACCGCCGAGCCGGGCGACTCCGTGACTCGCTTCCGACTGCTGGAGACGTTGCGCGAGTACGGCGCCGAGCGGCTCGCGACCCACGGTGAGGCGGCTCCGCTCGCCCGGGTGCACGCCGAGATCTACACGCACCTGGCCGAGCGCGCGGACGCCGACGTCCGCGGCCCGTCGGAGGCTCGAGGGGTCGCGCTGCTCGACCTGGAGATGGACAATCTGCGCGCCGCACATCGGTGGACGCTCGACCACGACCAAGCCGACCTCGCCCTGCGACTTTCGGCCGCATTGCACTTCTATGCGGTGCACCGCCTGCGCGACGAGGTGTTGGGGTGGGCCGGGCTCGCCGCGGCGCTCCCCGCTGCGGCGGGTCACCACCTCCAGGCGGCCGCCTACGCATCGGCGTCCTTCGGCGCCGCCCACCGTGGCGAGCGCGCCGCTGCGCTCGAGCTGGCGGAACGGGGCCTCGCCGCGGCGACCGGTGGATCGACGCGGGCGGACGCGCTGGAGTCGCTCGCCGTGGTCGCGATCTACGAGGGCCGGTTGGGGGAGACCCGTCGGTTCGCCCGTGCGGCGGTGGACGCCGCGCTGGCTGCGGGGGACGCGTACCGGGCCCAGTGGAGCAGCCACGTCGGCGCGCTCGCGGCCCTGTACGTGCACGATCCGGACGCGCCGGCCGCCGTCGAGGACGTCCACCGCGGTGCGGTCGCGCTCGGGAACCCGTCGCAGCTCGCGTGGGCGTACTACCTCGACGGCGAGGCTGCGCTCGACGGTGACCCCGACCGGGCCGTCACGCTGCTCGAGGAGGCGATCGAGCTGGCCCGGCCCGTGGGCAACGCGTTCGTGCGCGGGGTCGCGCTGGTGTCGGCGAGTTCGGCGCGCGGACGCTCGGCGGACCCGGGGGCCGCGATCGGCCCCTTCCGCGACATCGTCGACAACTGGTGGCGAGCCGGTGACTGGACCCATCAGTGGACGACCCTTCGGAATCTGGTCGACCCGCTGCTGCGCCTCGGTGTCGATGAGCCCGCCGCCGTGCTGCTCGGCGCGACCTCGGCCGCCGCGTCGGCACCCCCCGTCTACGGCGTCGGCGCCGAGCGGCTGGCCGAGGCGGAGGCTGTCCTCCGTGCGCGTCTGGGCGCCGAGCGGTGTGCCGCGGCCGGCTCCCGTGGCCGTGCCATGGCCGACGACGACGTGGTCGTCTACATTCTCGCGCAGCTCGACCTCGTGCTGGCCGACCGGCCCGGGTGAGCGGCTGCCGGTGTCAGGTGCTGATCTCGCGGCCCGTGCCGCGGTCAGCCAGCAGGTCGTCGACCAGGCGGGGGATCAACCCGCTTCCATCGAAGCGGTGCGCGAGGTTCTCGTAGGCGAGGATCTCGCGGCGGACCAGTTCGCCGACGCGGCCCGGGTACCGCACGCGCGCGTACTCGGCCGCCGCCCCGAACGGCCTCGAGAGCTCGGCCGGGCCGGGCGTCCGGTATCCCTGCCGTGCGGTTCCGCCGAAGCTCTCGGTGAACCACCGAACCACGGTCGGTGTCGAGTCATCGGGCACGGCGCACCTCCAGCGGGTCGTCGGCCCCTCATGGGTCCGACCGCGACACGGTCGGTCAGGCTCCTTGTGCCCGCCTTGCCGGACGCTTGCCTGCCGCCGCCCGCTGGATCGCTGTTCAGATGATCGAGGTCTGCGCGGGCAGCCCGGTCCGGTCGTGGAAGGTGACGGAGACGGCGCGAAACTGCTCGTCGGCGCTGGTGGTGGTGTGCAGATCCAGGGTGTGCTGGTCGGTGACCTCGATGACGGCGGGGTGGGTGTCGACAGTTCCCGCGTAGTGGCCGGGTGGTGGTAGCGACGTGTTGGCCGCGACCGTGAGGACGCCGCAGTGCAGGTATCCGTCGACCCGGTGGGGGCGGCCCAGCGTGCGGGTCGCCTCGCTCAGGTCGCCGGTGCGGACGCACCGCCGTGTGTAGGTCGAGGAGCAGGCGGTGGTGTCGATGGCCGCGACGAGGCCGACCCCGTAGGCAGCGAAGCCGCACTGCTCGCCGAACTGCCGGAGGGCGTCGAGGTCCCCGGCCCCGCGGGCACCGAAGGTGAAGTTGGCGCCGACGACCACGGCCCTGGCGTTCAGGGTTCGGGCGAGGATCTGCTCGGCGAAGTCCTGGGCGCTCAGCGACGCGAGATCGCGGGTGAACCGGAGTACGCACACGGCGTCGACGCCGAGGTCGGCGACGAGCTCGGCGCGTCGTTCGACGGTGCTCAACGCGGCAGTATCGCGGTCGATCCCCAGGACGCGGGCGGGATGCGGGTCGAACGTGACCAGCACCGTCGGCAGGCCACGGTCGCGGCCCTCGCGCACGGCGCGGTCGATGAGGTGGCGGTGGCCGCGGTGCACCCCGTCGAACACGCCGATGGTGACCACGCACGGCCCCCAGCCGGCGGGGATCTCGGCGAGGTCGTGCCAGAGCCGCACCCGCCGGGAGATCGCGGTTCTCGAGGACACGGTGTTCGGCGGATACCTCAGGTCGAGGTCCCGCGGGATCGCGACGTCGCTCCGCACGGGGGATCAGGCGGGTTCGAGGACGAAGTCGTACTCGACCGTGGTGGTGCCGTCGCCCTGGTCGGTCGGGGCGAGCACCAGCTCGGGCTTGGTCGCCTCGGCGACGTCGCTGTCGAGCCACTCACCACCCTGGAAGTAGAGCTGGGTGGTGATGGTGCGGTGTCCGGATCCGCTGACCAGCAGGTGCAGGTGCGCCGGGCGCCACGGGTGCCAGCCCGCGGCGGTGATCAGCTTGCCGGTCGGGCCGTCGGTCGGGATCTGATAGGGCGCGGGCTGGATGGTGCGGATCTCGAACCGGCCCTCGGCGTCGGTGACCACGACGCCGCGCAGGTTCCCGTCGGGCAGGTGCGGTGCGAACCCGGAGTAGTAGCCCTGCTCGTCGGCCTGCCAGATGTCGAGCTCGGCGTGGGCCACCGGCGCGCCGGCGGTGTCGCGGACCTGCCCGGTGAACACCAGCGGGATGCCCTTCTCGTCCGGGCGCTGCGGGAGCGTGGCCGGGGTCTCGAGCCGGACCTGGTCGGGCAGGTAGTACGGGCCGAGGATGGAGCCCTTGGTGCCGTCCTGGGTGCGGGCGGCGACCTCTTCGACGGAGTGCTCGACGAACACGTCGAGGAACAGTGGCCACTCGCCGCCGTCGCCGACCTCGATCAGCCACTGCTTCGCGGCCGCGAACTCCGAGTAGGAGACGTTCTCGTCGCGCACGACGTCGTGGATGCCGGCGAGCAGCTTGGACACGATGGCGCTGACCCGGGCGGGGTCGGCGGCGGCGGCGCCGTGCTGGCTGGCCCGGAACGCCTCGGTCGCCGAGCTGCCCGAGCCCGCTGCCGTAGGTGAATCATGTGTGGTGGTCATGGGATGGCTCCTGGTAGGTGGTGGGCGCGGTCGCTCAGTGCCGGCGGTTGCCGTTGGACAGGCCGACGACCTGGTTGTCGCCGGGGTTGATCAGGTCGGGGACGGTCCAGCCGTTGAGGTCGTACTCGCTCATGCAGGTCTCGGCGAAGCCCTTCATCGCCGCGGCGGTGCCGGACTGTTCGGCGGCGAAGAGCAGCTCGGCGCGGACGCCCTCGTGATTGCCGGAGTAGTTGCGCTCGTAGAGCTCGTGGCGGCCGCCGAACTCGGACCCGATCGAGTCCCAGATCAGCTTCATCAGCTTGACCCGGTCCACCGCGTCGTAACCATTCGAACCGCGCACGTACTTGTCCAGGTAGGGCCGAACCTCCGGCGACAGGAAATCGGCGCTGTGGCTGGGCAGATAGATCAGCGACGCGCCGAGGTCCT
>JAKDNL010000162.1 GCA_030451825.1 Pseudonocardia sp.
ATGTCCTGGCCCGTAATGTCGTGGCCCAGATGTCGTGCACGTATGTGCTCAGTCCGGCGCGCCGTCCGGGTCCAGGCGCCCGCGCAGGCGTCCCAGCGTCTGCGCCAGCAGCCGGGACACGTGCATCTGCGAGATGCCGACCTCGTTCGCGATCTGGGTCTGGGTGAGGTTGCCGAAGAACCGCAGCATCACGATCGTGCGCTCGCGCTCGGCCAGGTCGGCCAGCAGCGGGCGCAGGGCCTCGCGGTAGTCCACCCGGTCCAGCTCGGCGTCCGCCTCGCCGACGAGCTCGCCGACCGTCGCGCTGCCGTCCTCGGAGGAGAGCATCTCGTCCAGCGACGAGCTGCGGTAGGCCTCGGAGGCCTCCAGGCCCTCGAGTACCTCGCTGACCGGCAGATCCAGCCGGTCGGCGATCTCGCTGGGACGGGGCGACCGGCCGAGCTGCTGGGACAGCTCGGAGACCGCGCCGTTGATCGAGACGTGCATGTCCTTGAGGCGGCGCGGCACGCGCATCGACCAGCTCTGGTCGCGGAAGTGGCGGCGCACCTCGCCGGAGATCGTGGGCACGGCGAAGGAGAAGAACTCGCCGCCCTTCTCCGGGGAGAACCGGTCGATCGCGTTGATCAGACCGACCGTGGCGACCTGGGTCAGGTCGTCGAGTGGCTCGCCGCGGTGGGCGAACCGGCGGGCGATGTGCTGGGCGACCGGCAGGTAGCCGGTGACCAGCTGGTCACGCATCCGCTCGCGGCGGGGGTCGTCCTCGGCGAGGGCGGAGTACTCCTCGAGCAGCGGTGTGAGGTGCTCGTACTGGGGATCCGAACTCACAGGGCGGGTCCGGCGAGTTTGTGCAGCCGGATGCGCAGCGCCGAGGAGCCGTCGGGGGTCTCGACCGCGACATGGTCGGCGAGGGTCTGCAGCACCCGCCAGCCGAAGCTGTCGGTGGGCAGGCCGGCGCCGGCGGCGGTGTGCACCTCGGCGGAGACGTCGATCCGCTCGCCGTGCACGTCGAACGTGCAGCGCAGCGACGAGCCGGGAGTGGCCAGGCCGACGAGCGTCGCGCACGCCTCGTCGACGGCCATCCGCAGGTCGGAGATGGCGTCGAGGTCGAAGTCGGCGCGCGCGGCCAGATCGGACGCGACGGCGCGGACGGTCGGGATCAGCGAGGGGCTGGCCGCGGTGCGGATCTCGACGGTGGAGGAGCCCGTGGTCACGGGCTCACTCGGGATGTCCTCCTGGGGCACGCGCGGGTCCTTCCTTCTCGGGCCCGTACCCGGGCGTCGGTGATCAGGTGGTGCAGCCACCTGATCATGTCGTGAACGGTGCCGCGGCGCACGAGGGCCGCTCGTGCGGGTGCGGCATCAGTCCACCGCGGTCGAGGGGACTTCGCAGCGCGGCACCTCGTCGAGGCTCCGCACGAGCGTGAACAGCTGGGCCGAACCGGTGACCTCCAACGGCCGCAGCACGGCGCGACTGCTGGCCACCACGTGCAGAGTCCGCTGCACGTGCGATGCGTGCCGCGCGGCGTTGATCAGCACGCCGAGCCCGCTGGACGCGAGGAACGTGACGCCGTCGAGGTCGATGGCCAGCTCGCCGGTATCGACCGCGAGCAGGTTGTCCAGCGCCGTGCTCAGCCGGGGAGAGGTCAGCGTGTCGACCTCCCCGCGCACGGTGAGCAACGTCAACCCGTCCCGCGGGGCGGACAGCGCCGCTCCGACGGCACCCGATTCCTCGGGCTGGTGCAGCGAGGCGGATCCGAGCAGGGCGATCACCTCCGGGGGCGCGGGGACGGACCGGACGGTCGCGACGATACCGGCCTCCGCCCGGGACGACGGGGCCGAGTCCGTCGCCGGTCGCGTGGGCCGCGAGACCGTGAACCATTAGGCTTCCGGCGTGACCCGGGACCGAGGATCGGCCCTGCCGCCCGCCTCCGCCGTCGCCGTCGCCGTTCTGATGATCGACGTCGCGGAGCGGCAGATCGTCTACGCGAACACCACCGCGATCGAGCTGACCGGCGGCGAGGTGCGCCTGCCGGTGGGTGTGCGCGAGTGGAGCGAGGCCGCCGGCCTGACCGACCTCGAGCAGCGCCCCTTCCCCGGCGGGTCGTCCCCGCTGGACCGGGTCGCGTCCGGCGGGTCGGTGACCGGGGAGCCGGTCGCGCTGCACACAGGCGGGGTGCTCGGCGGTGGGGTGCTCGGCGGTGGGGCGACCCACGTCGACGGCACCGGCACGCCGGTCCGGGTGACCGGGTTCGCGCTGACCGACCCGGCCGCGACGGTGCCCACCGAGCCGGTTAGCGGGGCCGAGGCCGCCGCGAACGGCCGGGCCGGGAGCGCCGGGAGCCCGACCGGTTGCGGGATCGACGAGCAGTGCCTCGCCGGGATGGGCGGCCCGCGGGCGCTGGCGGTGCTGGTGCCGCTGGCCGACTCCGCGGCCGACGCCACCGACGTCACCGACTCCGCCACCGACGAACGGCGGATCGGACTCATGCGGGACCGGGCGGTGCTGGCCACCGAGATGTCGTTCACCATCTCCGACCCCCGGCGCGAGGACGACCCTCTGGCCTGGGTGAACCCGTCCTTCGTTCGTCTGACCGGGTACAGCCTGGACGAGGCGGTCGGCAACAACTGCCGGTTCCTGCAGGGGCCCAACACCGACCGGGCCTCGGTCCGCCGGATGCGCGAGGCGATCCAGGAGCGCCGTCCGATCACCGAGGTGCTGCTGAACTACCGCCGCGACGGCACCGCGTTCTGGAACCAGGTCTCGCTCTCCCCGGTACACGACGGGAACGGCGATCTGGTCAACTTCGTCGGCGTGCAGAGCGACGTCACCGAGCGGGTGATCGTCGAGCAGGAGCGCCGCGCCGCGCTGGCCGAGGCCGAGGCCGCCCGGGCCCAGCTCCGGCTGCTCGCCGAGGCCACGACCCAGATGACGGCGGCGCTGGACACCGCCGATGCCTGTACCCGGCTGGCGAGGATCATCGTCCCTGAGCTCGCCGACCTGTGCACCGTGGACCTGCTCGACGCGCCGGGCGGGCACACCCGCCAGCGGATGGTCGTGGCCACCCGGGAGGCCGACGACGAGCCGCTGCTGAGCCGCTTCGGCGCGCTGAGCACGTCCCGGATCGACCAGCAGGCCGCGCACGCGGTGAACGCCGGGCGGCCCTACCTGATCTCGGACCTTCCGGAGTCCGGGGCCGAGCAGTACCCCGGCGACACCGACGCGGGCGAGGTCTACGAGCAGCTGCGGCTGCGCTCGGTCATCGTGGTGCCGCTGCGCGGACGGGGACGGGTGCTGGGCACGGTCACGCTCTACACCCAGTTCCCGTACGGGCGCCGGTACGGCCAGCGCGACCTGCACCTGGCGTCCGACCTGGCCGGACGGGCCGGGCTGGCGGTGGACAACGCGCGTCTCTACGAGGTGGAGCGGGCCGCCGCGTCGACCCTGCAGCACAGCCTGCTGCCCGCGGTGCCGGAGGTGCCGGGGCTGCAGATCGCCGCCCGCTACCTGGTGGGCGCGGACGGCAACCAGGTCGGTGGCGACTGGTACGACGTGCTGCCACTGCCCGGCGGCTCGGTCGGCGCCGCGGTGGGTGACGTCGTCGGGCACGACCTGTCCGCGGCCGCCGCGATGGGGCAGCTGCGCGGTGTGCTGCGCTCCTACGCCTGGGGCGGGGACCGGCCGGGCCCGGTTCTCGACCGCTGCGACCAGCTGGTGCAGGGGCTCGACATCGCGGCGATGGCGACCGCCGTCTACGCCCGGCTCGAACCGGCCGGTCCCGACGGCAGCCGGGTGCTGCGCTACTCCAACGCCGGTCACCCGACGCCGCTGCTGCGCCGCCCGGACGGCGAGCTCGTCCGGCTCGACGCGCACAGATCGCCGATGTTGGGCGCCGTCCCGGAGTTCGGGGTGGCCTCCGGTGCCCGGCGGGACGAGGCGACGGTGACCTGCGAGCCGGGGTCGCTGCTGGTGTTCTACACCGACGGCCTGACCGACATCATCGGTGAGGACGCCGACGAGCGGACGCTGCTGATCGAGCGGACGGTGGCCGGGTTGCCGCGGGACGCGGACCCGGAGGCGGTCGTCGAACGGACGCTCGAGGTGTGCCTGCCGGACCAGCTCGGTGACGACATCGCGTTGCTGGCCATCCGTCTTATGGGCTAGGAAAACCATCGAATGGCCTAACAGCTTGGCCGTCAGCCGGTCGTCGCGACGCGGGCAACGGCCATCCGGTGGAGCACCGTGCCGTACCTGTCCCGCTCGCGGATCGATCACCTCCACTCGACGGACCGGACCGGCGATGCGCGGGACGCGGAGGCCGCCGTTCCGATCTACTCGTCAGGACAGCAGCAGCGTGTCGAGGGGGTCGACGCCATGATCACGGTGACGCCATGAGTATCGCTCCGGGTGGTGCGCGACGGCTGGTGGCCGTCGCCGTCACCGACGCCGACGTCCTGTGGGCCGGTTCGGACCTGCGCCACATCGCCGACGCCGCGACCGAGGTCGACGTCCTGATCGCGCGGCACGATCCGCCCGGGCCGCTCCTGAGCGCGTCCCCGATGGACGCCGAGGACTACCCGGACGAGGACGGCCTCGACGTCGACGGCTCCGAGATCGACGGCTCCCAGACCGACGGTGCCGGGCCGGACGCGGGGCCGGTCCCCCGGGACGGAGCGTTACCGGCGGGGCTGCGGCTGCACCGGCTGGGCCTGCGCTGGACGGTGCAGGACAGCGACCAACCCGACCTGGTCGCGGCGATGTGCGAGCTGGTCGGGTTCGACCCCGACGAGGGGGTCTTCTGCGTCGTCCCGGCGATCGGCCCGGGCGCGGTCACGGACCCGGAGGTGCAGGTCGCGCGGCGCGTGGTCCGCCGGGTGGCCCGGGTCTACGGTCTGCCGGTGCTGCAGTACCGGCGGGTCGGTGACGAGGCCGGCCCGACCGTCGACCTGCCGGCGTCCCCGATCGCCTGCGGCAGCTGAACCGGGCACGGCCGGGCCCGGGATGACACGGGCCCGCCTTCCCGGGAACGGAGAGCGGGCCGGCCTGTCCGGCAGGATCGGTGGGTACGAGGGAAGGACTATCCGGCCGTGGCCAGGTCCTGACGGTCGAGGATCGCGCGCCGCTCGGACTCCCCGAGCCCGCCCCAGACGCCGAACGGCTCGCGGCTGGCGAGCGCGAAGCGCCGGCACTCCTGGATCACCGGACAGCGGTGGCAGACCTGCTTGGCCCGGTCGGTACGCCGCCCCCGGGACGGATTGCGCTCCCCATCCGGGTGGAAGAACACGGCACTGTCCATACCTCGGCAGGACCCGAGACGCTGCCACTGCCACACGTCGTCCATCGGTCCGGGAAGCCGGGACACATCACTCACGCCGTCACCTCGTTGCTCCGTCGAAACCGGCGGTGTCGCCGGGTAGGGGCCGTTGAGCACCAGTTCCCCGGTCGCCGACTGATCAAACCTGCGCCGATCGGCCGGGAATGCTAGGAAGCGGCGTCCGGACGGCGGCGGAGATCGTGCCGGCATCCGGCCCGGTTGCGCACACAGCCGTCTGCGCTGGTCAGGGAACGGGTGAGTGCATCACCCGAGCGGCCGGGCCCGGACCCGGCATCTCCGGTGCGACAAGGAAAGTGACGTAGGTCACAGTGTGGCGGAAAGAGCCTCGTCCACCGAGTCGTGGATGTCGAACAGGTGGTGCAGACCCGCGATGCCCAGCGGGCGCAGCACGCGACGCTCGGTGCAGGCGAGCGAGAGCTGGGTTCCGGACTTCTGCGTGTGCTCGCGTAGCTCGATCAGCGCAGCGAGGCCGCTGGTCCCGAGGAACGTGACGCCGTCCAGATCGAGGACGACGACGGTGGACGTGGGCAGCTGTTCGATCACCTCGCGCCGCAGCTGTGGCGCGGTCAGCATGTCCAACTCACCCTGGACCGAGACCACGAGGCGACCCTCGCCCGGGGTCCGAAGCACGAGGTCCATGCCGTCGATCGAGGTCTCCGACAACCCGTCCGGGGACGCGATGCCGCGCCCAGGGTCCTGCCGGACAGGCGGCGCACCCACCGGGTCGCCGGCGCGGCTGGTGTCGGTCATTGCCACGACGGTAGGACCCGACCCACCCCGCCGCCACTCGGAGGCGTCGCCGCTCGGCGACCGGAGGACGGCGGTCGGCGCATCCGCGGCCGGTTTCGGCGCAGCAGGATTCAGCCCAGCCGGTTTCGGCCCGGCCGGATTCAGCGCAGCCGGTGCCCGCCGTCCGGCGTGCGCTCGGTGCGCCCGCGCCGGGCGAGAAGCTCCAGCAGCGGGACGGCGACCCGCCGGGTGGTGTCCAGCGCCTGCCGTGCCTGGCTGAGCGTGAACTCGGCTCCGAGATCGCGCAGGCGTGCCAGCGCGCGGTCCTCGGCGTCGGGCAGCAGCACCACGTCGGGGGTGACCCGCAGCAGCTCGCCGGACCGCTCCAGCGACGCCAGGGCCCGCGATCCCAGCCCCAGCTCGGCCAGCCGCCCGGCGTCCGGAGCGACGAACGGTGCCGCTTCGAGGTCCGCGCGCAGCGTTGCCATCGCCTCCCGGACCGGCCCGGGCAGACCGGTGGGCGTCGCGGCACGGACCCGGCCGCCGTCGAGTACCAGGCGGTCCGCGCCGCGCCGGGTCGCGTCGGCCAGCACCACCTCGACCAGCGCGACGTCGGGCAGCCCGGCCGCCCGCCGCGCGGCCGTCGTGGACAGGCCGGGGTCCAACGGGTCGGCCCGGTCGTGCGCGGCCACCGCCCCGGCGAGCGCACCGGCCGCCTCCGCCGCCCGATCCGGGTCCAGTAGCCATCCGGCCGCGCCCGGGACGCGCGCACCCAGGGCGTCCACCTGCGTGGCGGGCACGCCCATCGCGCGCAGGTCCGACGCCCGGACCGCGCCGCGCCGCGCCAGCTCGCCGCCCGCATCCGGCACCCCGGTGACACCGGCCAGCTCGGCCGCGCGCCGGGCCGCGGCGCCGCGGCGGCGCAGGGCGGGCGGGGCCACGTCGAGCACGGTCGCCCCGGCCACGATCCGGCGGCTGCCCGGGTCGCGCAGCACCGCGCGGTCGCCGATCCGCAACGGCAGCGAACGGTCCGGGCGCAGCCGCACGAGCACGTCGTCCGCCCCGTCTCCGGCCGGAACCAGCGGGCGCACCCGCGCCCGCACGGCCGACGACCCGGCGTGCACCGTCAGCTCCAGCGGCAGCGCGGCGGGGTCCACCGGCCGGCCGCGGACCCCGTGCAGCCGTACGTCGGTCTCCGCGGTGCGTGGCCAGGCACCCGGGGTGAGCAGCACGTCCCCGCGCCGGACCTGATCCAGCGTCACCCCGCGCAGGTTCACCGCGACCCGGGCCGGGCCGCCGGCACTCGGCACCGCCTCGCCGAGCGTCTGCACGCCGCGGATCCCGGCCGGTCCGCGCCCGTCGGCGGTGTCGAGCTCGAGGTCGCGGCCCACCTCGACGGTCCCGGCCGGCAGCGTCCCGGTGACCACGGTGCCGGCCCCGCGGATGGTGAACGCCCGGTCCACCCACAGCCGGACGTCCGCGGCGGGATCGGGCACCGGGAGGGCGGCGACGAGCTCGTCGAGTGCCGTGCGCAGGGTGTCGAGCCCCTCGCCGGTGGCGCCGGAGACGCAGACGGCCGGCCAGTCACCGAGGCCGCGGGCGGCGAGCTCGTCCTGCGCCTCGTCCCGGGCGAGCTCCGGTTCCAGCAGGTCACTACGGGTCACCACGAGCAGCCCGTGCCGGACCCCGATCGCCTCCAGGGCGTCGGCGTGCTCGGCGGACTGTGGCATCCAGCCCTCGTCGGCGGCCACAACGAACAGCACGGCCGGTACCGGCCCGGCGCCGGCGAGCATCGTCGTCACGAACCGCTCGTGCCCGGGGACGTCGACGAACGCGACCGTGCGCCCGCCCGGCAGCGTGGTCCAGGCGAAGCCCAGGTCGATCGTCATCCCGCGCCGGCGCTCCTCGGCGAAGCGGTCGGGCTCCATCCCGGTCAGGGCGCGGACCAGCGTCGACTTGCCGTGATCGACGTGCCCGGCCGTACACACCACGTGCACTCCGGTTCAGAGCTCCCCGGGTTCCCGCCGCAGCGACGCCGACGCGCGGCGCACGGCCGTGGCGAGCTCGTCGTCGACCTCGGGCGGCAGGGCGCGTAGGTCGAGCAGGCAGCGCCCGTGTTCCAGGCGCCCGAGCACGGCCGGGTCCCCGGCGCGCAGCGCGGCCGCGAACGGCTCCGGCAGCGACACCGCGGCGCTGTCCAGCTCGACCCCCGGGGCTCCGCCGCCGCCGATCGTGGACACCGAGTCCGCCGCGGCCGCGTCGATCCCGTCGCCGGTCAGCGTCGCCGCCAGCCTTTCCGCGCGGTCCCGGAGCCCGCCCACGGTCGCGTCCAGCCCGAGCCGGACGGGCGTGGGCGGCCCGGCGACCGAGGCCTCCAGCGCGGCCAGGGTGAGTTTATCCACCCGCATCGCGCGGGCCAGCGGATGGCGCCGGACCCGTTGGACCAGCTCGGCGCCGAGGCCCGGCCCGCCGAACACCAGGCCGGCCTGCGGGCCGCCGAGCAGCTTGTCCCCGGACGCGGTGACCAGTGTGGCGCCGGCGGCCAGCGTGCTCGCGACGTCCGGCTCGGCGGGCAGCCGCGGGTGCGGCGCGAGCAGCCCGGACCCGACGTCGTCGACGACCGGCACCGCGCTGCCGTCCGGCCGGGTGAGGCCGGCGAGCTCGGCGACACCGACACTGCGGGTGAAGCCGGTGACCACGAAGTTCGACGGGTGCACCTTGAGCACGAACCCGGTGTCCGGGCCGATCGCCTCGGCGTAGTCGCGCGGGTGGGTCCGGTTCGTCGCGCCGACCGGGCGCAGCCGCGCACCGGTGGACTCGATCAGCTCCGGGATCCGGAACCCGTCGCCGATCTCCACCAGCTCGCCGCGCGAGGCGACGATCTCCCGGCCGAACGCCAGGGTACTGGCGACCAGCGCGAGCGCGGCCGCCCCGTTGTTGGCCACGTGCACGTCGCCTGCTCCCGGGACCGCCGCGCGCAGGGCGTCCAGGGCTCCGGTGCCGCGCCTGCCCCGGGTGCCGGTGGCCAGATCCAGCTCGACGTCGCAGGTGCCGGACGCGAGCGCGACGGCCTCCCGCGCGGCGCCCGAGAGTGGGGCCCGGCCGATGTTCGTGTGGACCAGCACGCCGCTGGCGTTGAGAACCCGCCGCAGGCCGGTCGGGGACCGGGGGAGCGTGGCCAGCGCGGCGTCCGCGACCGCGTCCGGGGCGATCTCCCCGGACCGGGCGCGCTGCTGGGCGCCGGTCACCGCCCGTTTGACCCGCTCGCGGCCCAACCGTCGTGTCGCGGCGGCGAGCGCGGGCTCGGCGAGCAGGTGGTCGGTCCGCGGCACCCGGCGGCGCGGGTCGTCGGTCCCTGCTGCCGCCTCCGCGGGAGGAAGTGCGTCGGCGGTCATGACGCCGCCTCCGCGGGAGGAAGTGCGTCGGCGGTCATGCCCGCACGGTAGACCGGCGGCTCAGACCGCGGCAGGTTCGGCCGCGGCGTCCGCCCGGGCCTCTCTGGTCTCCCGGGAGGGCTGCGGGCGCTGCTCGGGCAGCGCGACGCTCCCCGCCGGGGGTGACACAGAGGCTGCCGCAGGGGCCGCCGCCGGGGTTGGTGCAGGGGGTGGTGCGGTGCCCGTGACCGGAGATGTCGCCGGTGTCGCCACCGGCGCGGCCTCCGGGCCCGTCGTGGCAGCCGGCGCCGCGGCCTGCCCTTCGCTCTGCACCACGCCCGGTCCGGGATCCGGGTCGGCGCCCACCGAGACCGGCGGGGACGCGATCATCTCGTCGAGCGCGCGCAGCTCGGCGCCCATCGCGGCGTGCAGCCGGGCGACCTCGCCGCGCACGGCGCTGCGCAGACCGAGCACGTGCTCGTGCATGGCCGCGGCGGTGTCGGCACACAGGTCGGTGTCGCGGCGGGCGGCGGCCGCGTCGTCGTGTACCCGGGCGACGGCCGCGTCGGCGTCGGCGCGGGTCCGCTCGGCCTCGACCCGTGCGGCCGCGATCAGCCGCTCGGCCTCGTCATGGGCGACGTCGACGATCCGCCCGGCGTCGGCCTCGGCCCGCTCACGGCGCTGGGCCGCGTCGTGCTCGGCCATCCGGAGAACCTTCTCCGCGCGCATGCCGAACGTGTCCGGGGCGGTGGAGCTCGCCGCGTCCAGCGCGGCGGTGAGGGAGGCGGCGCGCTCCTGGGCCTCGTGCTGACCGCGCTCGGCCATCTCCAGGCGCCACTGCAGCTCCCGGACCACGGTGGCGACCTGCTCGGGGCGGTAGCCCCTACGCACGGTGTCGAAGTCAACGGCGAGCCCCGCCATGGTGTCGTCGGTGCCCTGCTCGTCGGCTCCGGAGTGCTGCATTCCCATCACGCTGTGCAGTGTGCGTTCGCGACAGGGTGACTCCCCAGGGTGCGTCGACGGGCGGCGGGGGCCCAGCGTCCGGCGGCTGCCCGGCGGGCGGGGGTAGCGTCGTCGACGTGAGCGGCGACACGGCGACACGCCGTCTGACCGAGTTCAGCCACGGAGCCGGATGCGGATGCAAGCTCGGCCCCGGCCGGCTGGCCGAGGTGCTGGCGGGGCTGACCCCGGTGACCCACCCCGACCTGATCGTGGGCACCGAGACCGGCGACGACGCCGCCGTCTGGCGGCTCTCCGCCGACCGGGCGCTGGTGGCCACGACGGACTTCTTCACCCCGATCGTCGACGACCCGCGCACCTGGGGCGCGATCTCGGCCACGAACGCGGTGTCCGACGTCTACGCGATGGGTGGCACGCCGCTGTTCGCGCTGAACCTGGTCTGCTGGCCGTCCGAGGAACTCCCCGGATCGGTGCTGGCGCAGGTGCTCGAGGGCGGCGCGAGCGTCGGGCGGGACTGCGGGTTCGCCGTCGTCGGCGGGCACACGGTGGACGACCCCGAGCCCAAGTACGGCCTGGCCGTGGTCGGCGAGGTGCACCCGGACCGGGTCCTGACCAATGCCGGCCTGCGTCCGGGCGACGCGCTGGTGCTGACCAAGCCGCTCGGCGTCGGCATCGTCTCGACCGCGATCAAGACCGGCCGGGCCGCCCCCGCACAGGTCGAGGCCGCGATCACGCTGATGACCACCCCCAACGCCGACGCCTCGCGCGCCGCCGCGGACTCCGGCGCGACCGGATGCACCGACGTGACCGGCTACGGCCTGCTCGGGCACCTGGTCAAGATGGTTGTCGCGTCCGGTGTGGACGCTCACCTGGACGTCGCGGCGGTCCCGGTGCTCGACGGTGTGCGCGAGCTGATCGCGGACGGCGTCGTGCCCGGCGGCACCCGCCGCAACCGGGAGTGGGTGGCCGACCGGGTCCTGCAGGGCGGCCACGGCGAGAACGAGGCGCTGCTGCTCGCGGACGCCCAGACCTCCGGCGGGCTGCTGTTCGGCGCCGACCCGGCCCGCGCCGACGCCGCGGTCGCCGCCCTGCGCGCGCAGGGCCACGCCGCGGCCCGGATCGGCACCGTCGAGCCCGGCCCCGGCCTGGTCCACCTGCGCTGACGCGCCCGTGCGCGGATATCGCTGCCCTGGCGACGATTTCCGCGCACGGGTGGGGAATAGGGTCAGCGACATCGACGAGAACCAGCCGGTGGACCGCTCCTGTGCCCGCACCCGGGCCTGGGTCGACGAGGCGATGCGACGGGTGCAGGCCGATGCGAACCGCTCCGCGGACACCCACCTGCACGTGTTCGGTCTGCCGCCGGAGTGGGGCGTGCAGGTCTACCTCAAGGACGAGTCGGTGCACCCGACCGGCAGCCTCAAGCACCGGCTGGCGCGCTCGCTGTTCCTCTACGGCCTGGCCAACGGCTGGATCGTCGACAAGACGACCGTGGTCGAGGCCAGCTCCGGGTCCACCGCGGTGTCCGAGGCCTACTTCGCCCGGCTGATCGGCGTCCCGTTCGTCGCCGTCATGCCGCGCAGCACCAGCCCGGAGAAGGTCGCGCTGATCGAGCGCGAGGGCGGGCGCTGCCACTTCGTCGAGCGTGGGCCGGACGTCTACGCGGAGGCCGAGCAGCTGGCCCGCGAGACCGGCGGGCACTACCTGGACCAGTTCACCTACGCCGAGCG
>JAKDNL010000789.1 GCA_030451825.1 Pseudonocardia sp.
CCAGGCCGCCCAGCCCGTCGCCGTCAGCGCACACACCAGCCGAGGACCGCACACACCGTCGGCGATGCGTGCGGTGACCTCGCGTTGTGTGCGGTGCCTGCCCACGACGCACCGGCCGGGCCGGTGACACGCCGGGACGCCGCCCGCACCCGGGCCCGGATCCTCGCCGCCGCCGCGCAGGCGTTCGCCGCCTTCGGCTGCGACGCCGACGTCCGCGAGATCGCCGGCCGCGCCGGAGTGGGCATGGGCAGCCTATATCGGCATTTCGCCACCAAGCAGGCGTTGCTCGACGAGGTGCTGGCGCACGACGTGGAGGACTGGGCCCGGGCCGCGCAGGCGGCGGCCGGCGTCGCGAACGCGTGGGCGGGGCTGCGCGAGTTCATGGTCGACGCACTGACCAGGCACGTCGATCATCGGGGGTTGCGGGAACGCTTCGCCGGCCCGCCCGACGACGCCCCGGACCTCGATGCCTGCCGGCGCCGGATGCACCCGATCATCGCCGGCCTGGTCGCCCGGGCCCAGGACGAGGGCAGCCTGCGCGCCGACGTCACGCCGGACGACATCGGGCTGCTGCTGGTCGGGCTCGGACGGATCACCGAGGTCACCGCCGACCCCGCCCCCGGCGCCTGGGTGCGCCAGCTCGACCTCGTCCTGGACGGCCTGCGCGCCCCTGGCGAAGCGCCACGCTGATCCGGTCACCGGTCACCGGTCACCGGTCACCGGTCACCGGTCACAGCGTAGAAGGCGGTTGTCCAGCGGACTCGACTACGAACACGTCGTCGACGACCACAATCAGACCCGCGCGCACGAGGTCCTCGTGTCCGACCGCAGCGCAACCGTGGCCCGCCCGGGGGAGCCGCGGGGATGAACGAGAACGAGCTGGCCACCATGCGCAAGGTGATCGGTTAGCCCGCCGGAATGACATTCGGTCGCACTCCCCTGACATCATGGGACAGTGCCGGCCGATGACCGAGATGGGTGGACGCAGCCTCCGCCACCGCGCCCTCGCCACCGCAACGTCGTGTTCTTGCGGTTATACGACGGTCCTGTGTTCCGCGACCCCCTGGCGTGGTGGACGGCAGTCTGGACCCTGCTGTCATTCGTTGCGATCCTGACGAGCCCTGCTCCACGTACCTCGGGCCTGCCACCGCTGGTGGACGCACTCCTGGCAGCGCTGATCCTCGGCTTCCTCTTGCTCGGCATCTTTCCGGCGTGGCTGCGACTGCGACTGCTGATCTGGAACCGGCGCAACCGTCGCGTATCGGCCGGCGGATCGTCCTGGGGGCCCGGCACAACCTCGGGGAACGACAGCACGATCCGGCTGCCGGCCGTCGACCCCACGCCTGTCGTCCCTCCGTCCGCGCCGCCCGCCGGTGGGCCCTCGCGGCCCGAGAGAGGCGTTCCATCGCGAAGCAACACCGATTCTCGAGACGCCGCGTCCGCTGCGGCGGCCGGAGTCAATGCGTCGCCCCCGAGCCGTACGAATGGGCAAGAGGTCGACGGCGCGTTAGCTCCGCCTGCTCCTCCACCGGCGACCGGGTCCGCACGGCCCGAGAGTTCTCGGCCGACGTCGATCAGAAGACCGACCTCGATCAGTCAACCCACGACACTGTCTGAAGGGGCAGTCGCGTCGTCAGAAACACTTCGCGAAGCCCGCGCGCTCCAGTACCCGGTCGCCCGAGCGATCCGGTTCCTGCAGTCCGCCCCGACCGCCTTGGACCAGTACCAGGCGTTGCTCGATGCGGCCGACGAGCTCTGCATCGTGATCGGAGTGACCGGTGCCGCATGGTTGAACGCCACCCGCGCCGACCCGGGCGCCATCGACGATCTCGTCACCGCCTACGGTCGCGGAGTCACCCAAGGGAGTTGGGTGAGCGTCGCTCGAAAAGCGGCGAAGGCAGCGACGACGTCGAGCGGCGCTCCGCACGCCCTCACAGCATTCGCGCGCAAGCCGACCAAATCCTGGCTCGCCCAGCTGGACGAACTCACCAAGGAGCGCAACAACGCCGCACACGGGATGCGCCCGCGCAGTCAGGCTCAAGCGGCCGAGCGCCTCGACACGCTCGTTCCGAGCTTGGAGACGGCGCTCCGAGGCGCAAGCTACCTCGGCGAACTTCCGTGGATCCTCACCACTTCCAGTTCCTACCGGGCTCACGATCGCACCTTCGACGTGGCTGCCCGGCTTGTCATGGGCGACCACCCCGAGTTCGAGCCGTCCCGGTGGAAGGTGACGCTTCCGCTGGAGAACGACCGCGTTTACCTCATCCCGGATGGCCGAGAGCCCATCGACATGACCCCCTTCATCGTCGTCCGCAACTGTGAGGTGTGCCGGTCACCTGAGCTCTTCCACTCCGACCGTCGCCCTGGGGAGGGTGGCACGATCCTGAAGAACGCCGCAGGTCACGGTGGCCCGCTGGCCGATCACAGCCTCGACGAGGAATTCCGCCGTCTCCAAGGCGGCTGACCCTCGTGCGCGGGTATCGCGGCGCCCGCAGTGGTATACGCGGACGGGGGGTCGGGGGTGAAACGCCGCCACGGACCC
>JAKDNL010000163.1 GCA_030451825.1 Pseudonocardia sp.
GATCAGGGTGTGGGGCGCAGGATCTGCAGGTCGCCGGAGGCTCGGGTCCGGATCTCCACGTCGTAGGTGGCCTGGCCGGGGGCCGGGGTCAGTGCGGCGGCCATTCGTGTGAACAAGGCCTGCGTGCGGGCGTTGTCCAGTGCCTGGTCGGCGATCAGGTGCGGCAGCATCGCGCCGGAGCGCTTGCGCACGGTCAGCGGCGTGATCGAGAGCCGGGTGATGATCCGGCGCAGCCGCACGACGTCCGCGGCGCGGGCGACGATGTCGGCCTCGACGAGCGGGCGTAGTCCGGTCAACGACCGCTCCGGCACGCGCAGGGGCTGCGCGGCGGCGGCGATAAACACACGACGGGCGTCGAGCACCAGCCCCTGGTAGGCGGCGTGCACGGCGCCGGGGAACGCGGCCCAGCCCAGCCGTCCGACCTCGCCCAGGGCATCGCGCACCGCGGTGCCGTGCCCGCCGGCCGGGTCGAGCCCCTCGACGACCCGCTCCCAGCCGGCGAGGTGGGCGACGGTCTGGTGCCGCAACACCGACAGGTTGGCCGACGCCGTACCCAGCGCGACCTCCTCCGGGACGGTGCCGTGCTCGAGCAGCGCCGTCTGGGCCGCGCGCAGCGTCTCCTCGGCCGCGTGCAGCCGGGCGTCGAGCCGGGTCGGTGCGGTCGGGGCGAGATCGTGCACCGCGGCCGTCAGGTCGGTCACCACGCGGTTCTGCACGTCGGTGGTGGCGATCTCGGTGAGCAGCGTCAGCGCCATCAGACCGAGCGGCGCGCCGGGCACCGGCGCGGCCTGGCGCGGTCCCGACAGCGGAACCAGCACACCCTGACCGGGTGGGTCCGTACGCCCCGGCGCGCCGCCGGCCAGGTGCAGCAGCGGCTCTGCGCCGAACGCCTCGGGCAGGGAGAGCCGGAACGTCAGACCGCCGTCGAGGCCGGTGCGCCCGTCGCCGTGCTGATGCTCGTTCCGCGTGCGCTCCTCTCGGTGCTGATGCTCGTTCCGCGTGCGCTCCTGGTGCCCCCACGCGGCGACCCGCGCCAGGTGGCGGGCGAGCGCACTGCCCGCGGGCAGTGCGTCGCCCCAGGGGCGTGCGGACCCGGCCTGCCCGGCCCACCACCCGACGATCATCGCCGGGCGCTGCGGCGCAGGCCCGGTCGCCGGCGCGCCGGCAGGATGCTCGCCGGATCGCGCGTCCAAGGGAAGGACAACCCCGCTGGTGTGGTCCGGATGGCGCAGCATGACTACTCAACGACGCGATCACCGCCCAGGTGACTGCTCCGTGAGGGTGGCCGGCTCGATCACGGCCGATGCCGGATCGGTGCGCGTTCCCCCTCGTTTCGGCCGGCGATCTGCGCTACAAAGCCCTGGTGGGCACCGCGTACGTGATCGGCACGCACGACACCAAGTCCGTCGAGCTCGGCTACGTCGCCGAGCTGGTCGAGGCAGAACGTACGCCGGTGTGCCGGGTGGACGTCTCGACCGGCGGCGGCCCGACCGCCGCCGCCGCCACCACCACCGTCGACGTGCGGGCCGCGGAGGTCGCCGCGCACCACCCCGACGGCACCGGCGCCGTGTTCACCGGCGACCGGGGTAGCGCGGTCGGAGCGATGGCCGTGGCGCTGGAGCGGTTCCTGCTCTCCCGCGACGACGTCAGCGGCGTGATCGGACTCGGTGGCTCGGGCGGAACCGCGCTGGTCACCCCCGCGATGCAGGCGTTGCCGGTCGGCGTGCCGAAGGTGATGGTCTCCACCGTGGCCTCCGGCGACACCGCGCCCTACGTCGGCGCGTCGGACATCGCGATGCTGCACTCGGTCACCGACGTGGCCGGGCTGAACCGGATCTCCCGCGTCGTCCTGGGCAACGCCGCGCACATGCTGGCCGGCGCCGTCGCCGCGTCGATCCCGATCGTCGACGACCGTCCCGCCGCCGGGCTGACGATGTTCGGCGTGACCACCCCGTGCGTCACCGCCGTGCGCGAGCTCCTCGGCGGCGACGTCGACCCGCTCGTCTTCCACGCCACCGGCACCGGTGGGCGGGCGATGGAGAAGCTGGTCGACGACGGCCTGATCACCTCGGTACTGGACCTGACCACGACCGAGATCGCCGACCTGGTCGTCGGCGGGATCATGGCCGCCGGACCGGACCGCCTGGACGCGATCGCCCGCACCGCGGTGCCCTACGTCGGCTCCTGCGGCGCACTCGACATGGTCAACTTCGGGGCGCGGGACTCCGTGCCCGAGCGCTTCGCCGGCCGCCTGCTCTACGAGCACAACGCCCAGGTCACGCTCATGCGCACGACCGCGGAGGAGAACGCGGAGATCGGCCGCTTCCTGGCAGCCAAGCTGGACGCCTGCACCGGCCCGCAGCTGTTCCTGCTGCCCACCGGCGGGGTGTCCCTGCTGGACGCGCCGGGTCAGGCGTTCTGGGACCCCGAGGCCGACGAGGCGTTGTTCGGCGCGATCGAAGCACACGTGCTGCGCCCGGAGCGGATCATGCGGGTACCGCACAACATCAACGACCCGGAGTTCGCCGACGCGGCCGTCGCCGCGTGGCGTGAAGTGATCGCCCAATGAGAGGGGCACCGTGAGGTTCAGGCGCGCGGAGCTGGTGGAACGCTTCACCGACATGGCGCGGCGCGGGGAGCCGATCGTCGGCGGCGGCGCCGGCACCGGGCTCTCGGCCAAGTGCGAGGAGGCCGGCGGGATCGATCTCATCGTCATCTACAACTCCGGTCGCTACCGGATGGCCGGGCGCGGCTCGCTGGCCGGGCTGCTCGCCTACGGCAACGCCAACGACATCGTCGTGGAGATGGCCGCGGAGGTGCTCCCGGTCGTCGAGCGGACGCCGGTGCTGGCCGGCGTGAACGGCACCGACCCGTTCATGATCACCGACAGGTTCCTCCGCGAGCTCACCGATCTCGGGTTCGCCGGGATCCAGAACTTCCCGACGGTCGGGCTGATCGACGGAACCTTCCGCGCCAACCTCGAGGAGACGGGGATGGGGTACGGGCCGGAGGTCGACCTCGTCGCGGCCGCCCGCGCGCAGGACATGCTGACAACGCCGTACGTGTTCTCCGCCGACGACGCCCGTGCCATGGCCCGCGCCGGCGCGGACATCATCGTCTGCCACATGGGCCTGACCACCGGCGGCTCGATCGGGGCGGAGACGGCCAAGACCCTCGACGACTGCGTCGCGCTCGTCGACGAGTGGGCCGCGGCCGCGCTGGAGGTGCGCGACGACGTCCTCGTGCTCTGCCACGGCGGCCCGATCGCGATGCCCGACGACGCCGCGCACGTGCTGTCGAAGGCCCGGTACTGCCACGGGTTCTACGGCGCCTCCTCGATGGAGCGCCTGCCCACCGAGAAGGCCCTGACCGAACAGACCCGCCTGTTCAAGACCCGCCTGTCCGGCTCGTAGACACCAGGAGCGTCCGCCATGCCACGTCCGTACTCCAGCGCCGTCATCCCCGCCCCGCTCGAACAGGTGTGGCCGTCGATCCGCGACTTCGCCGGTATCGCCCGCTGGCACCCCGCCATCGAGAACGGCGAGCTGATCCGCGGGGCCACCGGCTTCGAGGTCGGCGCGCAGCGCCGTCTGACCCTCGGCGACGGCGGCATCGTCGTCGAGCAGCTGGTGGCGCTCGACGATCGCTTCCATTCGCTGACCTACGAGATCCTGGAGGCGCCGTTCCCGGTGCGGCGCTACATCTCCACGGTCCGCCTGGCCCCGGTCACCGCGACCGGGCAGACGTTCGGGGAGTGGTGGGTCGACTTCGACGCCGACGCCGCCGACGAGGGTGGGCTGGTGGACCTGTTCGCGAACGGCGTCTTCGGGGCCGGCCTGGCCGCACTCGCCGGCCGTTTCACGACCTGAGCCCCCGGCCGCGGCCGAGTGGGACCTTCTGTGCACTCGGCCGTTGTCATCTCTTTGACCTACGCAATGCACGAGAAATCGTCGTACCCTGGTCGGCGTGGCGACGCTGACGATCCGGACCGATGCGCAGGTCGAGCGTGCGCTGGAGTCATTGACCGACGACGGCCGGTCCCGCTCGGAGGCGGTCCGGGCGGCGATCCTCGATGCGGATCGAGCCCACCGGCGGTCCCACATGCGGGCCGAGGCGGAGGAGCTTCGCAACGATCCCGAGGACGTGGCGGCGTCCCGACGGCTCGCCGCCGAGATGGACTCATCTCGTGCGTGGTGACCTGTACCGGCTCAAGGCTCCCCGGGAGGCGCAAGGTCACGAGCAGGACGGCAAGCGGTATGCACTCGTCGTCCAGTCCGACGACCTGCCGCTGTCCACGTGGATCGTGGCCCCGACGTCGACGGGCCGACGGGCGGCGTCGTTCCGTCCGGAGATCGAGATCGACGGGACCACCACGCGTGTGATGGTCGAGCAGCTCGCCGTCGTCGATCCGGAGCTTCGCCTCGGCGAGTTCGCCGGCCGGCTGAGCTCCGGGGAGATGCAGGAGGTCGATGCAGCGATGCTGGCGGTACTGGGTCTGGACTGAGCTGACCGGTCCGGCTCAGCGCGGAAGGTCGGGACGGTGCGTTGGCCATTCGCCGTGTCCGCGGCGGTCTCGGGCGGCCATCGCGGTGACGTAGAGCTGGATGTCGTGGAGGCCGACGCCGATCCCCGCGTCGCGCAGTCGCGTGGCCATCGGGGCGACCTCCGACTCCCACCACCGGGTGGCGAGGGCGGCCCGATCGGTGACGACATCTCCCTGCAGAGCCTCGCGGTACCCCCACGCCTCGGCGGCGTCGGCCAGTCGCATCCAGGCGGACGGGTGGTCGAGCCACAGGTCGGGGCGGACCTCCGGCACGATGCTGTTCGCCCTCGGCGCGTCCGGGTCGTGTCATGCCCTCCTGAGGTTCTCGCTGCTCAGCGGGTCGGGCGGTTCGGCGTCTGGTCGGCGACACCGTGCCGCAACGGCTGGTTGTTCGCCTGCTGGTGGTGGTCCTCGACCGGCGAACCCCGGTCGGGTGTGGAGGGTGTCTCGGGCTGCGTGCCGGCCGGGTCGCCGCCGGTCGGTTCGGCGTCGCCGTCACGCAGCGCGGAGAGCCGGTTCTCCATCAGGGACACGATCGGAAGCCGGTCGGCGTGGGCCCGCTCGTAGTCGAGCAGCGTCTCCAGGCCCGTGGCGTCGAGCGTGCGGATGCGGTTCGCGAGCCCGTTCTCGGGCAGGTGGTCGAAGTCGGGAATCGGGAGTTCGGATCGGTCGGTCATCCCCGGGGGTACCTCACACGCGCGCATCGAATCGTCCGGCCCGGCACCGGATCGGTGCTGGTCAAATCGGCCGGTCCGTGTGCAGACTCGTGAGAGACGTCACAGCGGCGTGACGTCCCGACCACGGAGTTGCGCATCCATGACCGACACCCGCAAGGACGCACCCGATCTCGACGCCCTGATCGTCGGAGCCGGATTCTCCGGCCTCTACATGCTGCACCGCCTGCGGGACACGCTCGGGATGCGCGCACAGGTGATCGAGTCCGCCGCCGACGTCGGCGGCACCTGGTACTGGAACCGGTACCCGGGTGCACGCTGCGACTCGGAGAGCTACTTCTACAGCTTCTCCGACCGTCTGTCCGAGGATCTGCTGCAGGAGTGGACGTGGAGCGAGCGGTTCGCGGCGCAGCCGGAGATCCTGAGCTACCTGCAGCACGTCGCGCAGCGCTACGACCTGCGCCGTGACATCCGGTTCTCCACCACGGTCACGGCGGCGACCTGGGACCCCGACCGCAACCGCTGGCACGTCGAGACCGGGGACGGCGGCCGGACGAGCGCGCGGCACCTGGTCACGGCGGTGGGCTGCCTGTCCACCACGAACCTGCCCGACTTCCCGGGCCGCGACCGCTTCCGCGGCGAGAGCCACCACACCGGGCGCTGGCCGCACGAGGGCGTGGACTTCACCGGCAAGCGGGTCGCGGTGATCGGCACCGGGGCGACGTCGGTGCAGGTGGTACCGGAGATCGCCACCGAGGCCGAGCACGTCTACGTGCTGCAGCGGACGGCGAACTACGACATCACCGGCGGCAACCGTCCGATGGACGAGAAGGACGCCAAGGAGATCAAGGAGAACTACGCCGACATCTGGGCGCGCACCCGCGAGACCGGGTTCGGCTTCCCCTACGACGCGCCGGACCGCACCGCGCTGTCGGTGAGCGAGCAGGAGCGCCAGGAGATCTTCGAGGAGGCGTGGGCCCGCGGCGGGTTCCGGCTGGGCACCACGTTCAACGACCTGCTGCTCGACGCCGACGCGAACCACACCGCCGCGGAGTTCCTGCGCGGCAAGATCCGGGAGAAGGTGCGCGACCCCGAGGTCGCGGCCATGCTCAGCCCGACCGACCATCCGTTCTTCACCAAGCGTCCGCCGCTGGAGAACGGCTACTACGAGACGTTCAACCGGGAGAACGTGACCCTGATCGGCGTGAAATCGACGCCGATCGAGGAGATCACCGAGAACGGCGTGCGGGTGGCCGGCACCGAGTACGAGGTGGACAGCATCGTCTACGCCACCGGGTTCGACGCCATGACCGGCACCCTGTTCCGGCTCGGCATCACCGGCCGCGACGGTGTCACGCTGGCCGACAAGTGGGCCGATGGTCCGCGCACCTACATGGGCCTGACCGCGCACGGGTTCCCGAACCTGTTCATGATCACCGGTCCGCAGAGCCCGTCGGTGATGAGCAACATGCCGGTGTCGATCGAGCAGCACGTGGACTGGGTCACCGACTGCCTGCGCTGGATGACCGAGCGTGGGCTGGACCGGATCGAGCCGACCGTCGAGGCCGAGGACGGCTGGGTCGCCCACCACACCGAGGTCGGCAACATGACCCTGATCCCGCAGACCGACTCGTGGTGGATGGGCGCGAACATCCCGGGCAAGCGGCGCAGCGTCTACCCGTACTTGGGCGGGGTCGGGGTCTACCGCGGGCTGTGCGACGACGTGGCCGCCAAGGGCTACGAGGGCTTCGAGACGGCCACGGCCACGGCCCGAGCGTCGGGCGGCGGTGCGCGGTCCGGCGCCACCGGGGCCGGGGTCCCGGACGGCACCCCGGCGGCCTAGGCGGCAGCCGACATCGGCGATCCGGCGCCACCCCGCTGCACCGGTCGGGTCGGTGATCACCTCGGACACGGCCCGCCACCTGATCGGCGGCCGGGTCCCGATCGAGGCCGCGAACGGCCGCGATCGGGACCGATCCGCCGATCACCAAGCCGGCCGAACAGCTGGTGGGCCTACCACCCGCGCAGGTCCACCGCCCAGACGTCGAGTACCTCGGCGTCCGGCCCGGTGCCGCGCACCAGGTGCATCCGCTCGTGCAGCGCGACCGTCGGGTCGACGTGCGCGGGTAGGACGGTGACCCGGTCACCCACAGCGATCGGCCCCTCCGGTCCGAACGTCGTGTGCTCGTCCGAGCAGAACCAGACCTGCCCGTCGACGACGGTCGGGTTGCCGTGGTCCATCCCGAGCGACTTGAGCCCGACATCGGCCACGGCGAACGCCGGCATGTCCCCGGTGGCGTCGGTGGCCGAGACGACCGTCGCGAGCAGGGTCAGCGCCTGCCGGAACGGGAGCCCGGCAGCGGTGTAGGCGGTGTCCATCAGGGCGTAGGAGCCGGCCTGCAGCTCGGTGACCCAGGTGTTCATCGCCCAGGTGCCGCTCCCGCCACCGGAGACGACGTCGCCTCCGACGTCGGCGTGCGCGGCCAGCAGCCGCGCCATGCACTCCTGCGTCAGCCGCGCTCGCTCGGCCACGTCCGGCAGCATCATCAGGTGGCCCTCGTAGCCCATCACGCCGCGCACCGTCAGGCCCGCCGCGCGCGCCCGGTCGGCCAGCCACCCGGCGCGCTCCGGCGCGATCCCGCAGCGCGGCAGCCCGACGTTGACGTCGACGAGCACCTCGGCCACCCCGCCGTCGACGGCCGCCCGCAATGTCGGCTCGGAGTCGATCGCGACGGTCACCCGGGCGCCCTCGGAGACGAGTGTGCCGAGGCGGCGGGTGTCGAGCACCTCGTTGGCCAGCAGCAGGTCCTGGCCGAGCCCGGCGGCGGCCATGCCCTCCACCTCGCGGACGGTGGCGCAGGTGAAGCCGGTGTGCCCGGCCGCGGCCTGCCGTGCGGCCAGCGCGGTCGTCTTGTGCGCCTTGACGTGCGGGCGCATCCGCGACCCGGGCAGCGCCGTGGCCATGTCGGAGAGGTTCGCCTCCAGCGCGTCGACGTCGACGAGCAGGGCGGGCGTGGTCAGGTCGGCGACGCGCACGTGGCAGGCACTCCCAGGACCCGGTCGAGGTAGGCGTTGCGGAACCGGCCCTCCGGGTCGAGCCGGTCGCGCAGGGCCACGAAGTCACTGAAACCGGGGTAGCCCGGTCCTAGTGTCGCGGCCGTGCGGGTGTGCATCTTTCCCCAGTGCGGGCGCCCGCCCAGCGCGGTCATCACCGACTCCACGGCGCCGAAATACGCGGCGTGCGGCTGACCGCGGAACACGTGCACGGCGATGTAGGCCGAGTCGCGCCCGGACGCGGTGGACAGCGGGATGTCGTCGGCACCGAGCACCCGGACCTCGACCGGGAACGTCACGGCGCGGGCGTGCCGGTCGGCGACGCTCCGCAGCCCGGTCAGAGCCTCGGGCAGTGCCGCGCGCGGCACGGCGTACTCCATCTCCAGGAACCGCACCCGGCGCGGGCTGCAGAACACCCTGTAGGACCGGTCCACGTACTCCGCGTGCGCCATCTGCGCGGCCATCAGGCCGTTGATCCGGGGCACCAGCGACGGCACTGCGGCACCCACCCGGCAGGCCAGGCCGAACGCGCCGTTGCCGAGCAGGTCGTCGCCGACCCACTCGGCGACCCGGCCGCGGGCCGGTCCGTCGGCCACGGTGCGGTTGTTGCGCTTGGTCGCCGCGATGTCGGTGTGCGGGAACCAGTAGAACTCGAAGTGTTCGTTGGCCGCTGTGAGTTCGTCGAGTTCGCCGAGCACCCGGGCCAGCGGCAGCGCGGTCTCCACCGCGTGCAGCCGGAACGCCGGCTCCGTCGCCAGGGTCACGTTCGTCAGCACGCCGAGAGCACCCAGCCCGACCCGGGCCGCTGAGAAGAGCTCCGCGTACTCCTCGGGTGAGCAGGCGAGGACCGACCCGTCGGCCAGGACGAGCTCCAGCCCGCGCACCTGCGCGGCGATGCCGCGGTACCCGGCGCCGGTGCCGTGCGTGCCGGTGGAGATCGCGCCGGCGACGGTCTGCGCGTCGATGTCGCCGAGGTTGGGCAGGGCCAGCCCGTGCGCCCACAGCAGCGGGTTCAGCTCCCGCAGCGTCAGCCCGGCCGGCACGCTCACCCGGTGCCCGTCCACCCGTACCGAGGCGGGGTCCGACGGCGGGCGCAGCGCCACCCCGTCGGCGACCGCGATGCCGGTGAACGAGTGACCGCTGCCGAGCGCCTTGACCCGCAGCCCGTCCCGGGCGGCGGCCCGTACCGCGCCCACCACCTCGTCGGTGTCGCGGGCGAGCACCGTGCGCGCCGGGTCGGTGTGCTGGTTCCCGGCCCAGTTGCGCCAGCTCACGATGCCTCCTCGGGCACCCGGTCCGGGTGGTCCGCCTCGCCGGTCCCGAGACCCGCCGTTCCGTCGCGCAGCCGGCGGCGCAGGACCGCGACGTACCAGATCCCGGCCAGCGCGAGCGCGGCCAGCACCACGTAGTCGGCCTCCCGGAACGCGTCCGGCACGGTCAGCGAGGCCACGACCGCGACCAGCCACAGCATCGCCAGCCCGGCCACCGGCAGCGCCGCCGCGCCGAGGGAGAACCCGCCGTCGCCGAGGGCGAGCAGGCGCCGACGACGGGCCAGATAGCCGCCGAGGGTCAGCAGGTAGACCAGGTAGGGGACCAGCGCGGTGGCCCCGACGAGCACGCCGAACGCGTCCCCGTCCAGCGTCCCGTAGGCCATCAGGACCAGGCAGACGACCAGCGAGGCGACGAGCGCGGCCACCGGCGTCCCGGTGCGCGCGTTGACCCGGCGGAGCAGGCCGGACCCGGGCAGCAGCCCGTCCCGGGCCATCGCGAAGATCAGCCGCGAGTTGGATGCCGCGGCGACCACGACGAGCGCGAACATCGAGAACACCACGATCGCCAGGAAGACCTTCGTCAACACCGGCCCGAGCCAGTAGCCGGCGATGTCGGCCAGCGGCACCGAGGACGCCTGGATCGCCGCCAGGTCCGGGATCGCGAGCGTGAAGCCGATCAGCGCGGCCATCCCGAGCACCCCGGACACGATCACGGACAGGAGCATCGCGCGGGGGACCGAGCGACGGGCGTCCACAGCCTCCTCGGCCATGTCCGCGGCCGCTTCGAAGCCGACCAGGGTGAAGATCCCGATCAGCGCGCCGCCGACGATCGCGTCGGTCAGTGGCGCACTGGTGGCCGTCGTGGACAGGAACCCGAACCCGTGCGGGACCGGGGCCGCGTCGCCGCCGCGCACCCACGCGACGAACACGACGACCGAGAGCACGACCGTCCCGATGATCTCGGCGAAGACCGCGACGTTGTTCACCCGGGCCGCGAGCTGCACCCGCACGATGTTGACCAGGTAGGCGACGACGAGCGCGAGCACCGCGACGAACAGGGTGAGCCGGGTGCTCTCCGGGTCGAGTCCGAACACGGTCGCGGCCAGCGGCGCGAGCCCGAGCAGCGCGATCCCGGGCAGCCCGACGGCGCCGTAGAGCACGCCGAGCGACCCCACGACGTAGCCGAAGCGGGTGTTCACCAGCCGCGCCGCCCACTGGTAGTTGGCGCCGGCCAGCGGCATGTGCCCGGCCAGCTCGGCGAGCACGAGCACCACGAGAAGCTGCCCGACGACCGCGACCGGCCAGAGCCACACCGCGGCCGGCCC
This sequence comes from Pseudonocardia sp., assembly GCA_030451825.1. Lineage (GTDB taxonomy): Bacteria > Actinomycetota > Actinomycetes > Mycobacteriales > Pseudonocardiaceae > Pseudonocardia. The sequence continues at coordinate 10,868 of JAKDNL010000163.1, forward strand.
GAGCTGGGTGATGCCGTAGGAGTAGTTGAGGAAGATCCCGGTCGTGATCGAGACGATGGAGAAGGCGATCGCGAACAGGGCGAACCGCCGGAGCACCCGCGGGAACTGGCTGGTGTACCCGAACTCGCCCATGCGTGGCCTCCACGGCGTGTGTGTGCGTGAGGAGGATGCGACGCGGACCACACTGAGTCAACCGTCTGGGACAGTTGACCCAGTTCGTCCCGGTTCGAGACGAGGAGGCGCGCCATGGCTCGGGTACCGGCCGCGGAACGACGACGGCAGCTGGTCGCTGCCGCGTTCCGGGTGATCGGGCAGGAGGGGTTCGCCGCGGCCACCACCCGGCGGGTGTGCGCGGAGGCCGGAGCGCCGCTGGCCGCGTTCCACTACTGCTTCGAGTCCAAGCAGGCGCTGCTCGTCGAGCTGACCGAGCAGACGCTGGCCGAGCTGGTCGCCGTGCAGACCGACGGGGTGATCGTCGGCGACGACGTCGGCGCCTCGCTGCGCGCGACACTGCGCGAGTACTGGTCGACCGTGGAGGCCGACCCGAACCGGGAGTCGGTGCTGATGGCGCTGACCCAGCACGCGCTGGCCGACCCGGGCCTGGCCGGCGTGGCACAGGCGCAGTACACCGCCTACCACCGCACCGCGCGCACGATCCTGGAGACGATCGGTCGGGCCTGCGGCGTGGGATGGAGCCTGCCGGTCGAGCAGCTGTCCCGGATGCTGATCGCGGTGACCGACGGGATCACGCTGGCCTGGCTGGTGGACCGGGACGGCGCCGCCGCCCTCGCCGGGCTGGACGCGTTCGCCGGGCAGCTCGCGGGATTGGCGGTGCGCGAGAACCGCGGAGGGGGATGACCGGCAGGTCCCGCTCAGCGACACATGTCCTCGAGGAAGCGCTGCGACTCCGGATCGGTGGAGAACACGGCTGCCCACGCTGATCGACGGTGTAGCGGCTCAAGCTCCATCCTGCGGCCTCGGCCCCCGGTCCGCCTGGGCGCGGGGCCACCCATACGCCCCCCGCCATCGACGTCCTCCACGGGCAACGTGACACCAGGGCTGCCGGATCTCCATCCCACCGCCCTGGCGTCACGTTGACCACGCCGACGGGTGCCGGACGCCTCAATTGGGTGCTGTCACGAAGTGCCCGGGGGCCCGCGGCGGGGGCCGGGCCCCCCCCAGAGGGCGCCAGACGGCGACCACTCAACCCCCCCCGGCGGGGGGTCGGACGGGGGGGGGG
>JAKDNL010000790.1 GCA_030451825.1 Pseudonocardia sp.
CCGTCGTGATCGTGGGCTCCGAGCAGCAGTGCGCCGACGGTGCCCGTGCGGCGGCCCCGGCCGGGGGTCCAGCCGCCGACAACGACCTCCTGGGTGGTGAGCAGCGCCGTCTTGATCCAGGTCGGGGAGAGGCGGCCGGGTTCGTAGCGGGAGCTGCGGCGCTTGCACACGATGCCCTCCAGGCCGTGCTCGCGGGCGACCTCGGCGTCGATGTCGACGTGCTGGGGCGGGACGGCCACCGCGGCCGCGGTGTCGAGGTCGAGGTCGTGGAGGACTGCGCGTCGCACGTCGTAGGGCTCGTCCAGTAGCCACCGTCGGTGGCCGAGGTGCAGGACGTCGAAGACGTAGTAGGCGACCGGGACCCGGGCCCAGCAGCTCCGCGTAGGGGCGCCGCAGCCGCATCCGCTGCTGCAGTGCTACCCGGCCGTACGGCAGGCCGGTGATCGAGGACTACACACCCTCAGCCGGCACCATCTACGACGGCCAAGGCAACTACCTCAAGATCGGCTACTATCGCAGCGGTGACATCGGCCAGGAGGGCACCCTCGTCCACGATGACTGGGTGGTCGGGACGACCCCGGAATCGGTAGGGCCTCTCCGTTCGATGAAACGTGACGCTCTGTCCCGTTCACCGCGTGGTGGGCGGTCCCTCGTAGTGGGCGGTGTCTCGTCGGTATTTTCCTGGTGACCCTCCTGATCCTGGGCCTGGGCGGCTGCCTCGTGATGTTCGTCGCGGGCAACGTGCTCGACAATCACAAGATGCGCTGGAGGGCCGCAACATCGGCCCCGGCCACCGTCCTGGTCCTTTGGAGCGCCCTGCTGCTCGTTGTCGGTTGGCCATGAGCTGAGACTCGGGCCCGTCCCCCCACACCCCTCGGGGCCGGCGCGCCGTTGGCGCGCTCCCGCCTCACCCAGCCTGTTCACCGCACCCATACTTGACCTCGCAGTCAGGGCCTGCCGGTGATTAACGCGCGGGTTTGATGCCTGGAGTGAGGGTTGTTGTTCGGCCTTGGCGATGGGACCGGTGCTGGTGCCGAACAGCTCAGCGAGGACGTGTCGGGGCAGGGCGAAACGAGCCCGGAGGGTTGACGGCGAGGAGCATCTCGGCGACGGGTGAGCGCGGGTGGGGTCCGGTGTAGAAGCCGCTGACGCGGCGGGCTCGCTCGACCTCTCCAACGAATCTGTCCCGGAACCCTGGATCTTCTTCGAGGAGATCCGGACGGGGCACCTTGATGGCGACCGGTCGGCGCGTCGGCGAGTAGCCCAGGAAGACCTTTCCCATCCCGCCCTTACCGATTCGCGCGACGATCTCGTACGGCCCGAGTCGTCGCGGCTCGTCAGCCCAGTGTCTGCACCGGCGGATGCTCTCAGGCATGCCCGGAGCCCCAAGGATTCGAGCCGCTCGCGGTTCCCCCAGACGCCCTACTCGGTGCTCTTGCCCCGGCGACGAGCCATCGGTGGCGGGGCGCTCGTCGCGGGCTCGCTCGGCTCGTGAGCGGTGTTGAACCGGGCCAGGACGGCGGCGAGCTGCTCGCCGGCTTCGCGGCGCAGCGCGGCCCGTTCCTCGGCGGCTTCGCGGCGCGTCGCGGCGAGTTCGTCGTGGTGGTCGGTGCGCAGCTGCTCCAGCTCGGCCCGTACCCGCTCCAGCGCGGCCCGGTCCTCGGCGGCGCGGCGGTCGGCGGCGGCCCGGTCGGCCTCGGCCCGGGTCTGCGCTGAGCCGGCTTCGACGGTTTGCTGCTGCGCGGCCAGCACCTGGGCGCTGGCGTCGCGCCGCGCGGTGTCCGCGGCGGTTTCGGCGACGGCCACCCGCTGATCCGCGTCGGCCCTGACCTGATCGATCTCCTGGCGGGCCTGCTCGGCGCGCTCGGCCAGCACCCGATCGCGCTCGGCCTCGACGTCGGCCCGGTGCTGCGCGGCCTCGACGCGAGCGGCAGCGATCTGCTCGGCGGCCTGGGCGCGGACCCGCTCCAGCTCGTCACCGGCAGCCTGTTGGTCGGCGACGGCCTGCTCGGCGCGCACGGTCTGCTCGGCCACCGCGGCGTCGGTGTCGGCGGTGATCCGGGCGACCTGCTCGGCGGTCTCGGTGCGCACCGTCTCCACCTCGCGCACGGCTTCCTCGGCGGCGTCGTCGGCTTGGGCGCGTAGCTCGGTCTCCTGCTCGGCGCGGCGGCGCTGCTCGCGGGCCTCGCGCTCGGCGCTGGCCTGCGCGCCTTGGGCCTCGGCGATCCGGACCTCGGTCTCGCGCTGTACCTGGTCGACCTCGTAGGCGGCCGCTTCGGGGTCGGCGACGGTGCGCGCGACTTCGGCGGCCCGGTCCAGGATCGCGCCGAGCTGGCGCTTCTGCGCGTCGAGGGCCTGCTGAGTCTGCGCGGCGATGTCGCCGAACTGGGCGAGCAGCACCCCGAACGACGCCCGCCCGTCGGTCACCGGCCGTACCGGCACCGCCTCCTCCTCCACCACCGCGCCGGTCCCGCCCACACCGGCGGCGGCGAGCTGGAACGCGCGGCGGGCGGCGAACGCCTTGGCCCGGTTGTGCCCG
>JAKDNL010000164.1 GCA_030451825.1 Pseudonocardia sp.
GAGAACTCGGTGGAGAAGATGCAGGTGTTCTGGCCCTGGTCCTCCTTGAGGATGTCGGCCTGCACCGTGCCCCGGACGTTCGCCAGGGCGTAGGCGGTCAGCTCCTCGTGCTCGGCAGCGTCGGGCTCGCGACCGTGCTCGTCGCGGAAGCCGTCGGTCTGCTGGTCGATCGCGGTGTTGAGGAAGTAGGCCAGGATCGTCGGCGCCGGGCCGTTGATCGTCATCGACACCGAGGTCGTCGGCGAGCAGAGGTCGAAGCCGTCGTAGAGCGCCTTGAGGTCCTCCAGCGTCGCGATCGAGACGCCGGACGTGCCGACCTTGCCGTAGATGTCGGGACGGGTGTCCGGGTCGTGCCCGTAGAGCGTCACCGAGTCGAACGCCGTGGACAGGCGTTTGGCCTCGGAGTCGGCCGAGAGCAGCTTGAACCGGCGGTTGGTGCGGAACGGGTCGCCCTCACCGGCGAACATCCGCGCCGGGTCCTCGCCCTCGCGCTTGAACGGGAACACCCCCGCGGTGAACGGGAAGTACCCGGGCAGGTTCTCCTTGCGCAGGAACCGGACCAGCTCGGCGTCCTCGGTGTACTTGGGCAGCGACACCCGCCGCACCGGGTTGCCGGACAGCGTCTCCTTCGTCAGCTTCGTGCGGATCTCCTTGTCTCGCACGGTGAAGACCAGATCGTCGCCGGAGTAGTCCTCGACGGTCCTCGGCCACTGCTCGAGCAGCTCGGCGGTCTCGCCCGGCAGCGCCTTCTCGGCCTTGGCCAGTGCCTCGTCCACCGAGTCACCGACCAGCTCGCGCGCCGTGCGCAGGTGCGCCACCGTACGTGCGGCATCGGCCGCGGAGGCGGTGTCGGAGTGGTAGGAGCGCAGCGTCTCGGCGACGTCGGCCAGGTAGCGCGCCCGCTCCGGCGGGATCACCGCGGCGTACTCGGTGGAGGTCTTGCGGTCGGTGCGGGGCAGCCGGCCCTCCTCGGTGACCAGGCCGTTCTCGCCGAGCACGTCGCGCAGGTGGTGATAGAGCGCGGTGACGCCGTCGTCGTTGAACGTGGCCGCCGACGTGCCGTAGACCGGCATGTCCTCCCAGCTCGCGCCGAACTCCTCGCGGTTGCGCACCAGCTGGCGCCCGACGTCGCGGCGGGCGTCCTCGGCGCCGCGGCGCTCGAACTTGTTGATCGCCACGACGTCGGCGAAGTCCAGCATGTCGATCTTCTCGAGCTGCGACGCGGCGCCGAACTCCGGCGTCATCACGTACAGCGAGTTGTCCACGAAGGGCACGATGCCCGCGTCGCCCTGCCCGATGCCCGGCGTCTCGACGATAACCAGGTCGAACGAGGCCGCCTTGAGCACCGAGATCACCTCGCCGAGGCGTTCCGGCAGGCTGCCCTCGGTGCCGCGGGTGGCCAGCGACCGGAAGAACACCCGGTCGCCGCTCAGGGCATTCATCCGGATCCGGTCACCGAGCAGCGCGCCGCCGCCCTTGCGCCGGGTCGGGTCCACGGCCAGCACGGCGATCCGGAGCTTGTCCTCCTGGTCCAGGCGGAAGCGGCGGACCAGCTCGTCGGTCAGTGAGGACTTGCCGGAACCGCCGGTGCCGGTGATGCCCAGGACCGGAACGGCCCGCTCGGAGGAGGCGATCCGCTCGCGGAGCTCGTCGGGCAGCGCGCCGGCCTCGGCCAGGGTCAACGCGCGGGCCAACGTCGCGGCCTCGCCGGAGAACACCCCGTCTGCGAAGGCGGAGCTCGCGGAGCCGATCGTCGACGCGAAGGCGGAGCTCGCGGAGCTCGCGGAGCTCGCGGAGCCGACCATCGACACCGAGGACGGCGGTTCCGCGGACAGGTCCACGTCGCACTCGCGGATCATCAGGTTGATCATTCCGGGCAGGCCGAGGCGCTGGCCGTCGGTGGGCGAGAAGATGCGCGAGACGCCGCGCGAGTGCAGCAGCTCGACCTCCTCGGCCACGATCACGCCGCCACCGCCGCCGTAGACCTTGACGTGCCCGGCGCCGCGCTCGCGCAGCAGCTCGACCAGGTAGGAGAAGTACTCGACGTGCCCGCCCTGGTACGAGCTGATCGCGATGCCCTGCGCGTCCTCCTGGATCGCGGCGGTCACCACCTCGTCGACCGAGCGGTTGTGCCCGAGGTGGATCACCTCGGCGCCCTGGCGCTGCAGGATCCGCCGCATGATGTTGATGGCCGCGTCGTGTCCGTCGAACAGGCTGGCCGCGGTCACGAACCGGACCGGGTTCTTCGGGACGTGGAGTCCCTGATCCTGCTGACTGGTGACCGCGTTCGAGTCCGCCATGACCCGCTCCTCCCGCCGGGCCTGAAGGTGGACGCCCGACGGATTTAGTTTGACATCCTAGTATCGGACATACAAGTAATCCCGGCGCGCGTCACAATCGAGCGGTCATGGGCGCTCTGAGCAGGGCAGACGAGGTGCAGGGGTGCCGTGACGGCGGGCGTCAGGCCGCGCGGACGTCCGGTCCCTCGTCGTCGGGCTCGTCGCCCGACGGCTTGTCCGTCGGCTCGCCCGACATCGACTCCCGGGACATCGCGGCCTCGGCCCATGCAGCGCCCTCGGTTCTTGCCACGCCCTCGGTTCTTGCCGTGGCCGGCGCAGTGGTCGAGGTCTCGGCGACGGCAGGCGGCACCGCCCCGATCGTGCGGCCGGCCCGACGCAGCAGGTGGGCCCGCCATCGCCTGCCCAGGGCCCCGCCCACCAGACCGACGACGATCAGGAACAGGCCCGAGCCGACCATGGCCGGTACCGCGACCGCGGGAAATGCCGCAACCAGCAGGAATGCCGTGAACGGCCACCACAACAGGGCGCGGCCCACTCCACGTCGCGTCCAATCGCGATGAGGCGGCATGTCCTATCACTACCCGAGATCCATGATCGACATGCGGGGACGCGCGGACGAGTGCGCAGGCGTTAGGTTTCGTTCATGTCCGCGCCCGGGTCCGTGCCCGCCCACCTGACCGCCGAGAACGACCGGCTGGCGTCCGCGCTGGCCGCCGCCGAACCGTCCACACCGGTCCCGACCTGTCCGGGATGGGACCTGCGCTCGGTGCTCAAGCACGTCGGGCGCGGAGACCGGTGGGCCGCGCAGATGGTCGCCGGCCGCGCGACCGAGGTGCTTCCGCCGCGTGACGTCGTCGGCGGCCGCCCGCCGGAGGGCGGAGCCGACGCCGAGGCGGACTGGCTGCGCGGTGGGGTGCGCGAACTATTCGAGGCGGTGGAGTCGGTCGGCGCGGACACACCGATCTGGACTTTCACCGGCCCGAAGCCCGCCGCGTGGTGGATCCGCCGCCGGCTGCACGAGTCGACGGTGCATCGCGCGGACGTGACGCTGGCGCTCGGCCGGACGTTCGACCTGGCGCCGGACCTGGCCGCGGACGGCGTGTCCGAGTGGCTGGATCTCGTGGCCGCCCGCCCGGCGTCCGAGGACGGGCCGCTCGCCGCGGGCGCGACCCTGCACCTGCACGCCACCGACGACGCGCTCGGCGCGGCCGGGGAATGGCTGCTGCACGGCGAGGCCGCGGACGACGGGAGCGCGGTGGCGTGGGAGCACGGGCACGGCAAGGGCGACGCCGCCGTCCGCGGCACCGCGAGCGATCTCCTGCTCGCCGTGAGCCGTCGGATCCCCGCCGACGACGCGCGCCTGCAGGTGCTCGGCGCCGCCGCCGTCTGGACCCGCTGGCTGGACCACACCAAATTCTGACCGTGCGCGGATATAGCTGCTGGGGCAGCGATATCCGCGCACGACCCCGGCAGAGCTCCGGGATCACGGTGTCGCGGCGTTCGCCTCTGGCGCGCGACGGCGTCGGCGACGCATGGTGGGCGGAAGTGGTTCGCGTCGCGAAGGAGCGTCCGTTGAGTCGTCCCAGTTCCCCCGACGTCGTCGTGGTCGGCGCGGGTTTCGCCGGCCTCTACCAGCTGCACCGCCTGCGCGGTCCGGGCCTGAGCGCCCGCGTGTTCGAGGCCGGCGGCGGGATCGGCGGCAACTGGTACTGGAACCGGTACCCCGGCGCCCGCTGCGACGTGGAGAGCCTCGAGTACTCCTACTCGTTCTCCCCGGAGCTCGAGCAGGAGTGGGAGTGGACCGAGCGCTACCCGGCCCAGCCGGAGATCCTGCGCTACGCCGAGCACGTCGCCGGGCGCTTCGACCTGCGCCGCGACATCGAGCTCGACACCCGCGTCACCTCGGCGATCTGGGACGACGGCGCCGCCCGCTGGTCGGTGACCACCTCCCGCGGGGAGACGGTCACCGCGCGGTACTGCGTGTTCGCGACCGGCTGCCTGTCCCGGCCGAAGGACCTGGAGATCCCCGGCCTGGACTCGTTCGCCGGACCGGTCTACTCGACCGCGCGCTGGCCGCACGCCGGCGTCGACTTCACCGGGCGCCGGGTCGCCGTGATCGGCACCGGGTCCTCGGGCATCCAGTCCGTGCCGGTGATCGCCGAGCAGGCCGCGGAGATGACGGTCTACCAGCGCACGGCGAACTACAGCCTGCCCGCGCGCAACCGCCCGCTCGACGCGCGGACCCAGAACGAGCGCAAGGCGAACTACGCGGCGTACCGGGATGCGGCGCGGCACTCGCCGGCCGGCCTGGTCGGTGAACTACCCACCGAGTCCGCCCTGGACGCCACCCCGCAGCAGCGCCGCGCGGCCTTCGACGAGGCGTGGGCGCAGGGCAGCCTGGGCGCGATGCGGCGCACCTACGCCGACATCGGCCTGGACATCCGGGCCAACGACATGGCGGCCGACTTCATCCGGGACCGGATCCGGGACAAGGTCACCGACCCCGCCACCGCGGAGAGTCTCTTTCCCGCCGATCACCCGTTCGGTACCAAGCGGCCCTGCCTGGACACCGGCTACTACGAGACGTTCAACTCCCCGCACGTGCGCCTGGTGGACCTGAAGAAGACGCCGATCGAGCGGATCACCGAGCGCGGGGTCGTCACCGCGGACGGCGAGGTCGAGGTCGACGACGTCGTGCTGGCCACCGGCTTCGACGCGATGACCGGCGCCCTGCTCGCGATCGACATCCGCGGCCGGGACGGGCAGACGCTGTCCGAGGCGTGGGCCGACGGGCCGGTCAGCTACCTGGGGCTGGGTGTGGCCGGGTTCCCGAACCTGTTCACGATCACCGGGCCGGGCAGTCCGTCGGTGCTGTCGAACATGCTGGTCTCGATCGAGCAGCACGTCGACTGGATCTCCGAATGCCTGGCGAGCATGGACCGCGACGGCGTCGCGACGATCGAGCCGACGGCGCAGGCGCAGAAGGACTGGGTCGCCCACGTGGCCGAGGTCGGCGAGGCGACGCTCTACCCGCGCGCGAGGTCCTGGTACCTGGGTGCGAACGTGCCGGGCAAGCCGCGCGTGTTCATGCCCTACATCGGCGGGGTCGGCGCCTACCGCCAGATCTGCGACGAGGTCGCCGCCGACGACTACCGCGGATTCACTCGGGAACGGACCCGGTCCGCCCCGACCCGCTGACCCGCGCCACCCCGCACCACCCCGCGTCACGGCTCCACGACGCGGGATGCGCGCTCGCCTTCGTGAGGCGACCGCGGCCGCGCGCGCAGGGCGATGGGGAGAGCGCGTCCAGGATCCGGGTGCGCGCTGTCAGGGGGTCGCGGGTTCGGTCGGGTGGGGTGTGGGCTCCACGGCGCTCGGGCGGCCGTCGGTGTCCCGGGCGAAGCGGGGGAGCAGGAACGACAGGGCCCCGGCCAGCAGCACCAGCCCGGCCGTCGTGCCCAGCACCCACTGCACCCCCAGCAACGGGTCCCCGCTGTCGAACGAGGAGAAGAACACCGTGCCCAGCACCGCCACCCCGGCCGCGGCTCCGAGCTGCTGGTTCGCGTTTAGCACACCGGACGCCGAGCCGACCATCGGCAGCGCGACCCCGGCCAGCACGATGTCGAACAGGGGCGAGAGCAGCAGGCCGATCCCCAGCCCGCACACGACCAGCGCCGGCGCGGGATCCCACGCGGTCATCGCGGCGCCGGTGGAGCCGACGGTGAGCATCAGCCATCCGATCCCGGCCGCGGCCACCACCGCACCGGCCTGCAACACCCGGCGGCCGAACCGCCGTCCCAGCACGGCCCCGGACAGCGCCGCGCCGACCGCGATCCCGAGCGCCCACGGCGCCTGGGTCAGCCCGGCCCGCAGCGGGCTGTACCCCAGCCCCACCTGCAGGTAGAGCCCGAACGCGAACACCATCCCGGTCATCCCGGCGAAGAGCACCAGCGCGACCACCAGACCGCCGGTGAACGCCCCGGACCGGAACAGCGCGGGCTCGACGAGCGGGGACCGGCCTGCCCGGCGGCGCCGCAGCTGGTGCACCGCGAACGCGGCGAGCACCGGTACCGACGCGCCCATCAGCAGCAGCGACCAGACCGGCCACCCCAGCTCGCGGCCCTGGACCAGCGGGAACACCAGCATCGTCAGCCCGGCGCTGACCAGCAGCACACCCAGCGGGTCCGGGCGCGGACCGTCCTCGGAGCGGGACTCCGGCAGCGTCGCCAGCGCCAGCGCCAGCGCCAGCCCCAGGATCCCGACCGGCACGTTGATCAGGAAGATCGTTCGCCAGCCCGCACCGGCCAGGTCCCAGGCGATCAGCGCGCCGGCCAGGATCGGCCCGCCGACGGCGGCCAGCCCGATCGTCGGCCCGAACGCGCCGTAGGCCGTACCGATCTCGTCGTCGTCGAACGTCGTGCGGATGATGCCGAAGCCCTGCGGGATGAGCATCGCGCCGAACAACCCCTGCACCACCCGGAACGCGATCAGCATCCCGGGCGAGACCGCCAGCCCGCACAGCGCCGAGGCCACGACGAAGCCGGTCAGTCCGAGCAGGAACATCCGGCGACGCCCGTACAGGTCGCCGAGCCGGCCACCGGTGATCAGGCCGACGGCGAACGCCAGCGTGTAGGCGGCGGCGATCCACTGGATGGTGGCGCCGGTGCCGCCGAGCTCGTCCCGGATCGACGGCGCGGCGATGCCGACCACGGTCGCGTCCAGGAGGTCCATCACCTCCGCGACGAGGACGGCGGCCAGCGCGAGCCAGCGCCAGCGGTATCGGTCGATGCGGTCCATGGCTACTCCCCGGATCATGGAACGAACAGTGTTCGCTAGCGAACGGTGTTTTACGCGCGAATGCCGTTCGCGTCAACTACGATCACCGGCATGACGGGCGCAGCTGATCGGGACGACAGGGCCGAGCCCCCGTGGTGGACGCCCCGAAAGTCGACCGCCCGCCGTTCGCTGGACCGGAAGGCGATCGTGGCGGCCGCCCGGGAGGTACTGCGGACCGAGGGCGCCATCGATGGGCTGAGCATGCGCCGGATCGCCACCGAGCTGGGTACCGGACCGGCCTCGCTGTACGCCCATGTCGCGAACAAGGACGAGTTGCTCGAGCTGCTGTTCGACGACGTGGCGGGCGAGATCCCGCTGCCGGATCCGGACCCGGCCCGCTGGCGGGAGCAGGTCACCCGGCTCTGGGCGGACTCGCGCGAGGTGATGGCGCGCAACGGCGACATCAGCCGGGTCGCGCTCGGGCGGGTGCCGGTCGGACCGAACACGGTCCGGCTGGCCGAGGTGACGATGGCGCTGCTGCGCGCCGGAGGGGTTCCGGACCGGTCCGTCGCGTGGGCGGTGGACGTGGTGGGGCTCTACGTGACCGCGCACGCCGTCGAGGGCTCGGTGAACGCCTCGCACCAGCGGGCGGGCCGGAATCCGGACGAGTACTACGCGCAGGTCAACACGTACTTCACCGGCCTGCCGGCGGAGCGGTACCCGACCGTCGCCGCGCTGTCGCACCTGGTGGCGACCGGCGACGGTGACGAGCGGTTCCGCTTCGGCCTGGAGCTATTGGTCGGCGGCCTGGCCGCGCAGGCACGCACGTCCGGCGGCGAGTCGTCCGGAGGCTGATCGCGCTTGACGTGGTCGTGCGCGGATATCGTGGTCAGGACGACGATAACCGCGCACGGTCGGTGACCGGTGGGGCGAGGGGGGTGAGGGCCAGGTTGCCGACGTCGTCCAGGGTCGCGGCCGAGCGGGGGCGCTCGAATCGGACGCGGGCGGAGCGGCCGTTGAGCTCCAGGGTCGCGATCAGGTTCCCGAACAGCGGTCCGGCGCACTTCTCCCAGGCCACCCCGGCCCGCTCGGCGCCGGTGTTGCGCGTCCACCGGGTACTGGCTCGTGCCAGCACCCGCGACCACGAGATCCGGAACAGGACCCGCATGACCCCCGGGACGATGTTGTGTACCGGCGAGCAGGTCAGCTGATAGACCCCGGTCGCGCCGGGGGTGTGCCCGTGCACGAACGCGCGTGCGCCGTAGCTGTGGTGCACGTCGCCGGACAGCACTGTCGCGGTGGCCGGTGCGACCCGGCCGGTGTGCGCGTGGCCGATATCGCGGAGCAGGTCGGCCAGCCGGTTGAAGGAATGCCCGAACGCGGGCCAGTGCTCCATGTCGGCCCGTTGACGCAGCCACTCGGCGGCGCGCGCGAGCCGGCCGCCGGAGTTCCCCGCCTTCTCGGTGGCGGCCTGCAGGTCCGAGATCACCTGCGGTAGCAGCCAGGGGATCGAAGTACCGATCATGACGTGGTCGACCTCGCCGGGGGCCAGCGCGCGCTCGGTCACCCAGTCGAACTCGGGGTCGGAGACCATCTTGCGCGGCAGCGACTCGACGATCCGCCCGTTCCGCGAGTCGATGACGATCAGGCGGCTGCGCCCGAGCTCCCAGCAGAAGCTGAACCGCACGTTCTTGTGCGCGTCCGGACCTGTGCCGACCTCGGTGTCGGCGTGGTCGGCCATGTCGGCGAGCAGTGGCCAGACGTCGCCCTCGGCCGCCCGCACGCGCTGCCACGTCGTGTCGGCGGCCAGCTCGGCGGGGGAGAGGTTGCCCAGGTGCTGGTGTACCCAGTAGGACGCCAGCGCGGCCCGGATCCGGTCGCGCCACCAGGGCGTCTGCGCCATCGTCGCGCGCCACGCCGCGGAGGTGTTCCAGTCGTCGCGCACGTCGTGGTCGTCGAAGATCATCGCGGTGGGGACGGTGGAGAGCATCCAGCGCACCTCCGGGTCCGACCAGGAGTCGCGGTAGAGCCCGGAGTACTCGTCGAATCCGACGATCTCGTCGGCCGGCCACTGCGCGGGTCGTTGCGCCTGCCGGGCGATCCGGCGACGGCTCTGCGGGGTCAGCTCGTCGGCGTAGACCTGGTCGCCGAGCAGCAGCAGCACACTCGGCCACAGCGACGGGTCCTGCCCGGCCATCCGGGTGGCGTAGGCGTCGAGCGCGTCGAGCCCGTACCGGCGGGCGAGCTTCGGGTCGGCCAGCTTGACGTAGCGGCACGATCCGAACACGACGCGCTGGTGGCCATCGGTCGCCGGTCCGCGGGTGGCGATGACGCTGGCCGGGAACGGCGAGTTCGGCAGCGGCCAGACCCGCTCGCCGTCGACGTGCACCTCGTAGGGGGTGTGGCTGTCCGGCGCCAGGCCGGTGACCTCGACGATCGCGTAGTGCAGCCCGCTGACCTCGAACGTGTCCGCGGTGGCGCCCAGCACCTCGACCCGCGCCTTCCGATCCACCTGCACCCAGACCAGGGCGGAGGTCTCGTCGACGTGGCGCAGCAGCGGGCCGAGCAGGAGAGTCACCCGACCCACTGTATGGCTCAGTGCTTGCCCGCGTCCTCCAGTGCCAGCAGCGCGGCGCCGATCTTGCCCGCGTCGCCGCCGTAGGTGGCCGGCACGATCGGCGGGATCGGACGGGCTGTCGGCGCGTAGGCGAACTCGCGGGCGGCCCGGCGGGTCGGCTCCAGCAGCAGGTCGCCGGCGTCGACCAGGCCGCCGCCGATCACGATCGCCTCCAGCTCGAAGATGGCGTTCATCGAGGCGATGCCGATGCCCAGCGAGCGCCCGAGCCGCGCGAACAGCGACGCGGCTGTGCGGTCCCCGGCCATCGCCGCCATCGTCACGATCTGGCCGGTGACCGGCTTGCCGGACTCCGCGGCCAGGGTGGCGATCATCCCGTCCGGATCCCCGGCGGCCGCGCTGCGGCCCATCCGGGTCAGCGCTGTGCCCGAGGCCAGAGCCTCCAGGCAGCCGTAGTTACCGCAGCCGCACTGGGGGCCGTCCGGGGTGACGTTCATGTGCCCGACCTCGGCGCCGAGCCCGTGCGGACCGCGGTAGATCCGCCCGTCCAGCACGATGCCGCTGCCGATGCCGGTGCCCACGGTCACCAGGATCATCTGGTCGTAGCGGGTGTCGCCGAGCCGGGCCTCGGCCAGCCCGGCCACGTTCGCGTCGTTGTCCACGACGGCGGGTAGCCCGGTCGCGTCCTCCAGTTCGGCGCGCACGTTCCAGTCCCGGTACTCGTTGTTGGGTGCCCACCGGATCCGGCCGGTCGGCCACTCCACGGTGCCCGCCGCGCCGACGCCGATCGCCGCCACGCCGTCGTCGCCCGTGCGCAGTTCGTCGACCATCTCCAGCAGTAGCGCGGTCATGGTCGCGGAGTCCGAGGTTTCCGGTGTCCTGCGGAGTGTCTCCGCCGAAACTGTGCCATCCTCGGCCACGATCGCCCCCGCAACCTTCGTACCCCCAATGTCGAGCCCGATCGCCCGCCGTCCGTTCGTCACCCGCGCACTATTGCGACCTCACCGCCGCGATGTAAAACCGCCCGGGGGTTTGCGGCTCGTCGGATCGGGGAAAGGTGATCCATGCCAGTCTTGCGCCGAGTCGCCCGACCCATGCTTGCCGCCGTCTTCATCACCGGCGGCATCAACGCACTGCGCTCGCCGGCCGAGCACGCCAAAGCCTCCAAGCCGGTACTGGACCGGGCCGCGCCCGCGGTCGACCGCATCGTCGATGCCGCCCCGATCGACCGTCGCCCGGACGACGAGACGCTGATCAAGATCGACGCCGGGGTGAAGATCGCTGCCGGTTCGCTGCTCGCCATCGGCAAGGCCCCGCGCCTGGCCTCGACCGTGCTGGCCGCCTCCCTGATCCCGACCACCCTGGCCGGGCACCGCTTCTGGGAGGAGACCGATCCGGAGGCCCGTGCCGCGCAGCAGATCCACTTCTTCAAGAACGTCGGCCTGCTCGGCGGTCTGCTGATCGCCGCGGCCGACACCCACGGCAAGCCCTCGGCCGCCTGGCGGACCCGTCAGGCCGCCGAGCGGGCGCAGTCCAAGGTCTCCGGAACGTTCTCCGGTGCTGGCGATTCCGACGCCGCCGAGCGCGTCGCGGCCGGCCTGGCCGGAGCGGGCACCTCGATCGCCGCCGCGGCCTCCACCGCCGGGACGGCGCTGGGTGAGCGTGCCCACGAGGCGTCGGAGAAGGTCTCCGGGGCCGTCGCCGAGCACGGCCCGACGGTGCGCGAGCGGGCCGCCGAGCTGGGCGGTCTGGCCTCCGAGCGGGCGGCGACGCTGGGCACGGCGGTGTCCGAGCGGGCCTCCGACCTGTCCGGGGAGCTCTCCGCCCGCGCCGAGAAGGCCGCCCAGCGGGCACACAAGAACGCCCAGCTGGCCGAGAAGCGCGGCGCTAAGCTGCAGAAGACCGTGGACCGTCGCGGCGCGCACTGGGAGAAGGCCGCCGGGCGCAGCGGCGACAAGTGGATCAAGGCCGCCGAGAAGCGCCGTGCCCAGTGGGAGAAGCAGGCCCAGAAGGCGGCGCGCAAGGCCGAGAAGAAGGCTCCGGAGTACACCGACCGGCTGTCCACACTGGCCACTCAGGCCCAGGCACAGGCCGCGAAGTTCGGGTCGGACGTCGCGGGCCGGGCCTCCGACGTGAGCGCCGACGCAGCCAAAGCCGCCAAGGCCGCCGCGAAGGATGCGAAGAAGCGCGCGAAGGCCGCAGGCTGAGCCGCTTTCCGGCACACCACTCCGCCCGGCCCCGCACCGCGGGGCCGGGCGGTGTGGTGCGTGCCCGGGGTCCGGGGCGCAACGAACGTGACTCTCGTAGCGGTCTACGCGACGAACGCCACGCTCGTCCCGTCTCAGGTTCCCGGGCGGGCGGGGGCGGCGTCGCGCAGGTTCGGGGCGCTGCGGATCAGGGTGTGCTGGATCAGGGTGCGCTGGATCAGG
>JAKDNL010000791.1 GCA_030451825.1 Pseudonocardia sp.
GGTGGGCCGCATCGGACTCTATGGTGACAGGCGTGGGGGCGCGCCCGGGGCCCCTTGGGCCGCCCCGGGCGCGGGCGCCCCCAGCGGGGGGCGCGAGACCCGGGTGATCCGGGACAGCCGCTCCGGCATCTTCTGCGGGAGCTCGAGGCCGTAGTAGGGCCAGGAGCCCTGGTTCGCCGGCTCCTCCTGCACCCAGCGGAAGTCGCGCGCGTTCGGGTAGCGCTCCAGGACCGCCTCGATCTCGCGCAGCGGCATCGGGTAGAGCCGCTCGATCCGCACGATCGCGGTGTTCTCGACCGACTCGTCGCCGCCGGAGCGCCGCTTGTCGCGGGCCGCGGCCAGCTCCCAGTAGATCTTGCCGCTGCAGAACAGCACCCGGTCCACCGAGGCGTTCGGGCCGTCCTGGGTGCGGTAGTCCGGGTCGTCGATCACCGGGCGGAACCGGCCACCGGTGAAGTCCGACAGCGGGCTGACCACCTGCTTGGCGCGCAGCATCCACTTCGGCGTGAACACCACCAGCGGCCTGCGCACCCCGTCCAGGGTGTGCTGGCGAAGCAGGTGGAAGTAGTTCGCCGGCTCGGACGGCAGCGCGACCGTCATCGAGCCCTCCGCGCACAACGTCAGGAACCGCTCGATCCGGCCGGAGCTGTGGTCCGGGCCCTGGCCCTCGAGACCGTGCGGCAGCAGCAGCGCGACGTCGGACATCTGGCCCCACTTCGCCTCACCGGAGGAGATGAACTCGTCGATGATCGACTGGGCGCCGTTGACGAAGTCGCCGAACTGGCCCTCCCACATCACCAGCGCTTCCGAGTTGGCCACCGAGTAGCCGTACTCGAAGCCGACCGCGGCGAACTCGGACAGCGCCGAGTCATACGCCAGGAATCGGCCCTGGCCCTCGGCCAGGTTGCGCAGCGGGTAGTACTCCTCACCGGTGTGCCGGTCGATCAGCACCGAGTGCCGCTGCACGAACGTGCCGCGCCGGGAGTCCTGGCCGGACAGCCGGATCAGCCGGCCGTCGACGGCCAGCGAGCCCATCGCCAGCAGCTCGGCGAACGCCCAGTCCACGTCGCCCTCGCGGGCCATCTTCGCCCGCTTGGTCAGGACCGGCTCGATCCGCTTGTGCACGGTGAAGCCCTCGGGCAGGGTGCCGTGCGCGTCGCCGATCCGGTGCACGATCTCCAGTGGGATCGAGGTGTCCAGGTCGGCCGGGACACGCTGTTCCTCCTCGACCGAGGGAGAGACCACCGGCGGGGTCCGCTCCAGCTCGCGCACCTCGTTGAACACGTGCTCGAGCTGGTTGGAGAAGTCCTTGAGCGCGTGCTCGGCCTCCTCCATGGTGATGTCACCACGGCCGATCAGCGACTCGGTGTAGATCTTCCGGACGCTGCGCTTGGCGTCGATGATGTCGTACATCGACGGCTGGGTCATCGACGGGTCGTCGCCCTCGTTGTGGCCACGACGGCGGTAGCAGATCATGTCGATCACGACGTCGTTGTGCCAGCGCTCGCGGTACTCGACCGCGAGCTTGGCGACCCAGACACACGCCTCCGGGTCGTCGCCGTTCACGTGGAAGACCGGCGCGCCGATCATCTTCGCGACGTCGGTGCAGTACTGCGAGCTGCGCGCGTGCTCCGGGGCGGTGGTGAAGCCGACCTGGTTGTTCACCACGACGTGCACGGTGCCGCCGGTCCGGTAGCCGCGCAGCAGCGCCAGGTTCAGCGTCTCGGCGACCACGCCCTGCCCGGCGAACGCGGCGTCGCCGTGCATCAGCAGCGGCATGACGGTGAAGCCGCCGTCGCCGAAGTCCAGGATGTCCTGCTTGGCGCGGACGATGCCCTCCAGCACCGGGTCCACGGCCTCCAGGTGCGACGGGTTCGCGGTCAGCGAGACCCGCGTCTCGCCGTCACCGAACATCCGGAAGTACTTGCCCTCGGCGCCGAGGTGGTACTTCACGTCGCCGGAGCCGTGCGCCTGACCGGGGTCGAGGTTGCCCTCGAACTCACGGAAGATCTGGCTGATCGGCTTGCCGACGATGTTGGCCAGGACGTTGAGCCGGCCGCGGTGCGGCATGCCGACCACGACCTCGTCCATCTCCTGCTCGGCCGCCTTGTCCAGCACCGCGTCCATCAGCGGGATGACGGTCTCGCCGCCTTCGAGCGAGAACCGCTTCTGCCCGACGTACTTGGTCTGCAGGAACGTCTCGAACGCCTCGGCGGCGTTGAGCTTGGACAGGATGTACTTCTGCTCGTTCGTGGTCGGCTTCTGGTGCGGGACCTCGATCCGCTCCTCGAGCCACGCGCGCTGCTCTGGGTCGGCGATGTGCATGTACTCGGTGCCGATCGTGCGGCAGTACGAGTCGCGCAGCAGCCCCAGCACGTCGCGCAGCTTCATGTGTGTCTGGCCGCCGAAGCCGCCGACGGCGAACTCCCGGTCCAGGTCCCACAGCGTCAGGCCGTGGCTGAGCACGTCCAGGTCGGGGTGGCGGCGCTGGCGGTAGTTCAGCGGGTCGGTGTCGGCCATCAGGTGCCCGCGGGT
>JAKDNL010000165.1 GCA_030451825.1 Pseudonocardia sp.
GCCGGGCCGGCCGAGTGGGAACTTCGGGACGTACTTGGGGAGGACGCCCGCCACGAGCCACCCACGGCCGGTGACAGCCGGACACAACAAGATCGGCCCCTCACCTTGTTCCAGCAGGTGAGGGGCCGATCTGGCTATCTGCGCAAGACGTGCCCCCGGCAGGATTCGAACCTGCGCCACCGCCTCCGGAGGGGCGGACTGCAGGCGGACTGCACACGGGCGCGTCGAGCTGCTGACCAGGCGCAACGTCCATCACGGAAGCGGTGGCGCAGGCGCATGGGTACGTCCTGGGTACGAATCTGGAGCCCGGGTCGTGGCCGGTCGATGGCGTGATCCTTTTAAGTGGAGGAGCGCTTCCCGCGGAACACCGGGGCTGACCAGCAAGAACAGGAGTCGACCTGCCCGCAGGTGCCGAACTTCGGCAATATTCGGCCTGACCGGCACCGCCGTGGGGTTGTTTCCCGAGACCGCAACGGCGCCGGCGTCCATGCGCATCCTTCCTATGCAGCAGGACCGGCGGGAGGGTATCCCGTCCTGCGCCGTCCAGGTCCGAGTCACGAACCTCCGGGGCGACGACGGGCCGACAAGCGGCAGGCTCCAGAGCAGGGGCTGGCCCGGGGTACCGCGCCCGGAGGACGGCGACGGACGGCCTGCGACGGCCGGACACAACAGAATCGGCCCCTCCACGGTCGCCGAGTTCGACGGCGAGCTGGGACGCCATCAATAAGAGCGACCGGCGATTGAGGCGTCCGGCACTCGTCGTCATGGTCAACGGCACACCTGGGCTGTGGGGCGGAGATCGGACAGCCCTGGTGGGCCGTTGACCATGGATGGGCGTCGATGACGGGTCGTATGGGTGGCGCCGCGCTGCCACGGGCAGGTCGCTCGTTGCGCCGGTTCTCTCGAGTGGTCCGGTCGTCGTCGTGACCGTCGGCGGGACCGGTTGAGGTGTGCAGACCGGTCACCGACCTGGTCGGTGCGTCATTTTTCCGGTCGCTCTTACTCGTAGTGGTATCGGCAGGCAGCGATCCTGATCTCGTCGTCGTGCACCTGATACACCAGGCGGTGCTCGTCGGTGATGCGGCGGGACCAGTAGCCGCGGAACCCGTGTTTGAGCGGTTCCGGCTTGCCGATGCCCTCGTTGCCGTTGCGCATGACGTCCTGGATCAGGTTGTTGATGCGCTTCAGGACCTTGCGATCCTGGGCCCGCCACCAGAGATAGTCCTCCCATCCCCTGGTGGCGAACACGATCTTCACAGCTCGTGCAGCTCCTGGACCTGACCCCCGCCCTGCTCCAGCTCCTCGATGGACGCCAGGATCCTGCGCGCGTTTGCGGGGGAGCGCAGCAGGTACGCCGTCTCCTTCAACGACTCGTAGTCGTCCAGGGCCACCATCACCACGGGCTCGTGCCCGGCTCGGGTAATGACGACCTCCTCCCGGTCGTCCGTCACTGAGTTGAGGGTCTCGGCGTACCGGGCCCTGGACTCGGAGTACGAAATGGTCTTCACGGCTCACCTCCACTCGACGTACGTAATACTGTACGCAACCTGCGGCAGCAGCGCTACGCGGCGATTCTGAGGGCGGTCAAGGAACGACGGCAGTCTGCGGCGTTGGCGGTCACCCCCCGCTGCATCGTGACCTCGGCCAGGCCGCGCTCGCGGGTCAGCTCCACCCCGACTGCACCTTCGAGCACGTGATCGTCGGCATCGGCGCCGCGGGGTGACGGCCGGACCCAACAAGATCGGCCCCTCGCCCTGTTTCAACAGGTGAGGGGCCGATTATGTGTGTGGCACTCGGAGTGCCCCCGGCAGGATTCGAACCTGCGCCACCGCCTCCGGAGGGCGGTGCTCTATCCCCTGAGCTACGGGGGCTGGCAACGAAGGGAACTGTAGCGCACCGGACGCGGGCATCCGCGCCGGGGGCACGACGCGATCACTGGCACGCGTCGTCGCGACCGTTACCGACCGCAGGCGAGTCAGAGCGGCAGCGGCTGCGCCCCGCGGCCGGCCAGCTGCTGCTTCATCAGCTCCGACTCGGCGGTCTGGGCGGTGAGGATCTGGGTGGCGAGGTTGCGGACCTCGACGGTCTCGGCGTGGTCTCGGCCGTACTCCAGCATGCCCACCCCGCCCTGGTGGTGGCGCAGCATGAGCTGCAGGAACACGGTGTCCAGTGCCGGTTCGGGGGTCTGGCGCATACGGCGCAGGTCCTCGCTGGAGGCCATACCGGGCATCGAGGACGTGGACATGTCGGCGCCGTGCCCGGCATGCGCGGCGTCACCCATCCACGCCATGTGCCCGCCGGAGGGCAACGCCGGCTGCTCCCACAGGCCGAGCCAGCCCTGCATCCGTCCGATCTGCCGGTTCTGCGTGGACTCGATGTCGTAGGCGAGCTGGCGCAGTGCCGGGTCGGCGGTGTTGTCGCGCTCCCAGGAGGCCATCTCGACGGCCTGACGGTGGTGTACCGACATGTCCTGGGCGAACCCGACGTCGACCGAGTCCGCGTCGGGTGTGCCGGCCGCCGATCCCAGCGGCGTCGACCCGAGCACCGTCGACCCGAGGATCAGCCCGATCAGCAGGGCGAGCACCCCGACGAGGGAGACCACCGCCCACCGCGGGGTCGACGGGCGCGGCGCCGGCAGGCCGGTACCGGGGTCGGCGCCTGGGTCGGCGCCGGCTTCGGGGTCGGTCTGGTCGCTCACCACTTCACTGTGCCCGTTCACTGGCCGGGTGTGGCTCCGTCCTGTGCCGCGCCCTGCGATCCCGGGTCACGCTCGCCGAAAACCGTCTGGCCGTTCACCGCGGTCTGCGGCGGGGCCGGCTGGAATGGTGGCGGGTTGTCCTGGTCGAACGCGCCCGGTCCGAGCGCGTCGCAGCTCGCGCCGACCTCCGGGTAGGTGAACTTGTTGAGCCGCAGCGAGCGGATGAACTGGTCGATCCGCTCGTCGTCGGCCGAGGCGAGCTTGAGCTGGTGGCCCCAGGACTGCAGGGCGATCGGCTGGTCCAGGCCGGGGTAGGGCGACATCACCGTGTAGGGCTGCCCGTCGACCTTGGAGCTGAGCGTGTCCAGCGCGGCGCCGTTGATCTGGTCCGGGTTGTAGGCGATCCACACCGCGCCGTGCTCGAGCGAGTGCACGAGGTTCTCGCTGCGCACCGCCGTCGGATAGACCACACCGCTGCACGCCGCCCAGTAGCCGTCGTGCGTGCCGCCGAAGGGCGGGTTGTTGGTGTAGGCGACCTGCTGGTTCGGCAGGATGTGCTGCCCGGCGGCGTACTGCTCGGTGACGACCCCGGAGATCGCGAGCGACGGGTCGCGGTTGTCGTCGCTCGGGACGAACGCGCGCTGCTCGTTGCGCTGGATCAGCGGGTAGCCGATGAACGCCGCGGCGAGGAGGACGACCAGGACGATGCCGCCGATCATCAGCCAGGGCGTCTGGCGCTGGTTGGCCTTGCTGATGTTCGGCTTGCGCTTGTTCTTGCTGGACTTGCCGCTGGCCATCGGATCCCTCTGGTCTGCGCCGGCCCCCGTCGCGGACGACGCCGGGGGAGATGCGGGCGGACGTCACGTGTGGGCGAGTCTACGAATGCCGGGGCGCATACCGTTCAGTGCCACCTCCTAGCCACCTCCTAGAATCGGCACGGTGACTCCCGACGTGCTCGCCGAACTGGTCCGTGACGTCGCCCGGGACGTACTGACCGAGCGAGCGCTGGACCTCTCGGCGCTGCCGGCGGACGTGGGCGTGGAACGCCCGCGCAACCCCGAGCACGGCGACTACGCGACCAACGTCGCGCTGCGCACCGCGAAGAAGGCCGGCGTCCCACCGCGTGAGCTGGCGACCTGGCTGGCCGGGGCGCTCGCCGCCCGCGACGGGATCGCCGCCGCCGAGATCGCCGGCCCCGGCTTCATCAACCTGCGCCTGGACGCGGACGCGCAGGGCGCGCTCGTGGGGGAGATCCTCGCAGGCGGCGAGGCGTACGGCACCGGTGACGAGTACGCCGGGAGCAACGTGAACCTCGAGTTCGTCTCGGCCAACCCGACCGGTCCGCTGCACCTGGGCGGGACCCGCTGGGCCGCCGTCGGGGACGCGCTCGGCCGCGTGCTCACCGCACGCGGGGCGAAGGTCACTCGCGAGTACTACTTCAACGACGCCGGAGCACAGATCGACCGGTTCGTCGACTCACTGGCGGCTGCGGCCGGCAACGAGCCAGTGCCGGAGAACGGCTACGGCGGCGACTACATCGGTGAGATCGCCTCCCGCGTCGTGGCCGCCGAGCCGGGCGTGCTCGAGCTGTCCGCCGACGCCCGCGACGAGGCGTTCCGCCGGGTCGGTGTCGGGTTCATGTTCGCCGAGATCGCGGAGAAGCTGCGCGAGTTCGGCACCGAGTTCGACGTCTGGTTCCACGAGCAGTCGCTGCACGACTCGGGTGCGGTCGACGCGGCGGTGGCCCAGCTCAAGGACAACGGCAGCCTCTACGAGGCCGACGGCGCCTGGTGGCTGCGTTCCACCGACCACGGCGACGACAAGGACCGCGTCGTCATCAAGTCCGACGGACGTCCGGCCTACATCGCCGGCGACATCGCCTACCTGCGCGACAAGCGGGCCCGCGGGTTCAACCTCTGCATCTACATGCTCGGAGCCGACCACCACGGCTACATCTCCCGGCTCAAGGCCGCGGCCGCGGCGTTCGGCGACGACCCGGGCGTGGTCGAGGTGCTGATCGGGCAGATGGTGAACCTGCTCAAGGACGGGCAGCCGATCCGGATGAGCAAGCGCGCCGGCACCGTCGTCACGATGGACGACCTGCTCGAGGCCGTCGGCGTGGACGCTGCGCGCTATTCGCTGATCCGCTCGTCGGTGGACTCCGCGCTGGACGTCGACCTGGACCTGATCGCGAGCCGGACCAGCGACAACCCGGTGTTCTATGTCCAGTACGCGCATGCCCGGCTGTCCTCCCTGGCCCGCAACGCCGCCGACCTCGGCGTCACTCCCGGCGAGTCGTACGGGCTGCTCGAACATCCGCGCGAGGGCGATCTGATCCGCACCCTGGGGGAGTTCCCGGACGTGGTCCGCGGGGCCGCCGAGCTGCGCGAGCCGCACCGGGTCGCGCGCTACCTGGAGACCCTGGCCAGCGCGTACCACAAGTTCTACGACGCTTGCCGGGTATTGCCGATGGGCGACGAGGAGATCTCCGACCTGCACCGGGCCCGTCTGGCGCTGTGCGTCGCGGCCCGGCAGGTGCTGGCCAACGGCCTGGCCCTGATGGGCGTGAGCGCTCCGGAGCGGATGTGAGGGCGCACCCCGCCGGCCCGCTGCATGCCGGCATCTCGCAGCCCCCGGAGTCCGCCGGGCCGGTTCCGCGCAGCACCGAGGACCTCGACGAGCTCGCCCCCGCCGTCTGGCCGCGCAACGCCGGGCGCGGCGACGACGGCGCGCTGCGGGTCGCGCGTGTCGATGTCCGGGATCTCGCGCAGCGCTACGGCACGCCGCTGTTCGTGCTCGACGAGGACGACTTCCGCTCCCGCGCCGCGGAGTTCGCGGCCGCGTTCGGGGCCTCGTCGGTGCATTACGCGGCGAAGGCGTTCCTGTGCACGGAGATCGCGCGCTGGGTGGACCAGGAGGGACTCTCGCTCGACGTGTGCTCCGGCGGGGAGCTGGCCGTCGCCCTGCGCGCCGGGTTCCCGCCCGCGCGGATCGCGCTGCACGGCAACAACAAGTCCACCGACGAGCTGATCGCCGCCGTCGAGAACGGTGTCGGTCGGGTGGTTCTGGACTCGTTCCACGAGATCGCCCGCCTGGACGCGATCGCCCGCGAGCGCGGTGTCGTGGCGCCGGTGATGATCCGGGTCACGGTCGGGGTCGAGGCGCACACCCACGAGTTCATCGCCACCGCGCACGAGGACCAGAAGTTCGGCTTCTCGATCGCCGACGCCGAGGGCGACCCGGACGCGGTGGAGGCCGCCCGGCGGGTGATCGCGTCACCGAACCTGGACCTGGTCGGGCTGCACAGCCACATCGGCAGCCAGATCTTCGACACCGAGGGTTTCGAGGTCGCCGCGCGCCGCATCGTGCGGCTGCTGGCCGGGCTGCACGCCGAGCACGGCTCGTCGAACCTGGCCGCGCTGCGCACGCTGGACCTGGGCGGGGGTGTCGGGATCGCCTATCGCGCCGACGAGACGCCGCTGTCGGTGCCGGAGCTGGCCGAACAGCTGCGCGGGATCGTCGAGCGCGAGTGCCACGCCGCCGACCTGGACGTGCCCGAGATCGCCGTCGAGCCGGGCCGGGCGATCGCCGGTCCGGGCACCGTGACCGTCTACGAGGTCGGCACGACCAAGGACGTCCCGCTCGGCGGGTACGCCCGGCGCTACGTCAGCGTGGACGGCGGGATGAGCGACAACATCCGCACCGCGCTCTACGACGCCGCCTATGACGTCCGGCTGGTGTCGCGGGCGTCCGCGCTCGACAGCGCGCCCGCGGTCGACGGCGCTGGGGTCGACGGCGCTGGGGTCGACGGTGGCCTGCCGGGCGACGCCCCGCTGCTCTCGCGGGTGGTCGGCAAGCACTGTGAGTCCGGCGACATCGTCGTGCGCGACTGCTGGCTGCCCGCCGACCTGGCCCCCGGTGACCTGCTGGCGGTGGCCGCGACCGGGGCCTACTGCTACGCCATGGCCAGCTCCTACAACCGCCTCCCGCGACCGGCCGTCGTGGCCGTGCGGGAGGGGCGGTCCCGGGTGTTGTTGCGCCGGGAGACACTGGAGGACCAGTTCCGCTTCGAGGTCCCGCCGGAGGGCGACGACGCAGGGGGAACGGACGGCACGGGGGCGACCGCGGCGTCGTCGAACGGTCACACCGACGACGCGGGGGCGTACGCCGGCAGGTGAGCAGGATCCCACCGCCCGGCGTCGCCGTGGAACGGTGTGACCAGGAATGATCGGCGCCCGATCGGGGTGCGTGAGCAGGTATGGCACGAGGAGGCGTGGTGGGCAGGGGCGAGGGCGCGGCCGTCCGGGTCGCATTGCTGGGATGCGGCACCGTCGGCACCGAGGTGGTCCGGCTGCTCACCGGGCAGGCCACGGACCTGACGGCGCGGATCGGCGCGCCGGTCGAGCTGGTCGGGGTCGCGGTGCAACGTCCGCACCGGCACCCGTGGCTGACCGAGAACTTCGGTGAGCTGGTCACCACCGACGCCGCCGCGCTGGTCGCGCGCGACGACGTCGACGTCGTGGTCGAAGTGATCGGCGGTATCGAGCCGGTGCGCACGCTGCTGCTCGAGGCGCTCAAGGCCGGCAAGTCCGTGGTCACCGCGAACAAGGCGCTACTGGCCGAGGACGGCCCGACGCTGGCCGAGGCGGCCGACGCCTCCGGCGCGGACCTCTACTACGAGGCGTCCGTGGCCGGGGCGATCCCGCTGCTGCGCCCGCTGCGCGAGTCGCTCGCCGGGGACCGGATCACCCGCGTCGCGGGCATCGTGAACGGCACCTCGAACTTCATCCTCTCCGCGATGTCGTCCTCCGGCGCCTCCTACGGCGACGCGCTCGAGGAGGCCACCCGGCTCGGTTACGCCGAGGCCGACCCGAGCGCCGACGTCGACGGCTACGACGCCGCGTCCAAGGCCGCCATCCTGGCCACGCTGTCGTTCCACACCCGCGTCACCGCCTCCGACGTGCACCGCGAGGGCATGCGCTCGGTCAGCGCCGCCGACATCGCCGCCGCCCGCCTGCTCGGCTGCACGATCAAGTTGCTGGCCATCTGCGAGCGGGTGGACTCGAACGGGACCGAGGCCGTCTCGGCCCGGGTGTACCCGGCGATGATTCCCACCTCGCACCCGCTGGCGAGCGTCGACGGCGCGTTCAACGCCGTGTTCGTCGAGGCCGAGGCGGCCGGGCAGCTGATGTTCTACGGCCAGGGCGCGGGCGGCGCACCGACGGCCAGCGCCGTGCTCGGCGACCTGGTCGCCGTCGCGCGCAACCACGTCGCGGCCGGTCGCGGGCCGCGCGAGTCCGCCTACGCCAGCCTGCCGGTCCGCCCGGTCGGCGACGTGCCCACCCGCTACCACGTCGATCTCGAGGTGGCCGACCGCGAGGGCGTGCTGGCCGCGATCGCCGGGGAGTTCGCACGCCAGGGCGTCAGCATCGCCGCGGTCCGCCAGACCGGCGGGGCCGCGGGTGACCGGGACGGCGATCCGGGGCAGGCCCGGCTCACCGTCGTCACGCACTCGGCGCCGGACTCCGCACTGGCCTCTACCGTCGTCGCGCTCGCCGACCTGGACGTGGTGCTCGGTGTGGCCAGCGTGCTGCGGGTGGAGGGCCTGGGCCGCGCGGTCAGCGCGCTGGGCATGCCCGGATGACCTCGACGAACCCGGTGTCGTGATGAACCCCGCTCCACAGGAAGGCAAGGCCGCCCGATGACCGGCAGCGTCCAGAAGACCGAGCAGCGCCAGGAGATCCGGCACGGTGCGGTCGCGCCGCCCCCGCCCGGGCACTGGCCCGGCGTGATCGAGGCCTACCGGGAGCGGATGCCGGTGCAGCCGGGCTGGCAGGTCGTCACGCTCGGCGAGGGCGGGACTCCGCTGCTCCCGGCGCCGCGCCTGTCCGAGCGCACCGGTTGCCAGGTCTATCTCAAGGTCGACGGGGCCAACCCGACCGGCTCGTTCAAGGACCGCGGCATGACGATGGCCGTGACCGCGGCGCTGGCCGAGGGCAAGCAGGGCGTGCTCTGCGCGTCCACCGGCAACACCTCGGCCTCGGCCGCGGCCTACGCCGCCCGGGCCGGGATGACATGCGCCGTGCTCGTCCCCCAGGGCAAGATCGCGCTCGGCAAGCTGGCCCAAGCCGTCGCGCACGGCGCGCGGATCCTGCAGATCGACGGCAACTTCGACGACTGCCTGGAGCTCGCCCGCAAGACCACCGCCGACTACCCGGTCGCCGCGCTGGTCAACTCCGTGAACCCGACCCGGATCGCCGGGCAGGCCAGCGCCGCCTACGAGATCTGCGACCAGCTCGGTCAGGCCCCGGACGTGCACTGCCTCCCGGTCGGCAACGCCGGCAACATCACCGCGTACTGGAAGGGCTACCGCAGCTACCAGGCCGACGGTCTGGTCTCGGACCTTCCGCGGATGTTCGGCTTCCAGGCCGCGGGCGCGGCGCCGCTGGTACACGGGGCGCCGGTCACGACGCCGGAGACGATCGCGACCGCGATCCGGATCGGCTCGCCCGCGTCCTGGAACGGCGCCATCGCCGCGCGTGACGAATCCCACGGCAAGATCGCCGCCGTCACCGACGACGAGATCCTGGCCGCCTACCGGATGCTCTCGGCCTCCGAGGCCGTGTTCGTCGAGCCGGCGTCCGCGGCGAGCGTGGCCGGGCTGCTGGCCTCGGCCGCGGACGGCACGCTGCCGCGCGGGTCGCTGGTGGTGTGCACCGTCACCGGGCACGGCCTCAAGGACCCGGACACCGCGATGCTCACCGCGCCGGAGCCGGAGATCGTCCCGATCGACCCGGGTGCGGTGGCCTCCGCCCTCGAGCTGGCCTGATGCGGCGGCCCTCCGAGGTCCTGATCCGGGTACCCGGATCGACGGCGAACCTGGGGCCGGGGTTCGACTCGCTCGGTCTCGCGCTCGGTATCCACGACGAGGTCCAGGTCTGCGCGACGCCGGAGCCCGGGCTGTGGGTGGACGTCGCGGGGGAGGGTGCATCGCACGTGCCGCGCAACGGCCGTCACCTGGTCGTACGCGCGATGCGCCAGGCCTTCGAGCTGTTCGGCGACGCCCCGGCCGGCATCCGGCTGCGCTGCTCCAACGCCGTCCCGCACTCGCGCGGGCTGGGCAGCTCCGCCGCGGCGGCGGTGGCCGGCGCGGTGGCCGCCGCCGTGCTCACCGGCCGCTGTGTCGACGAGGAACGCGAGGCGTTGTTGCAGCTCAGCGCCGCGATGGAGGGTCACGCGGACAACGCGGCGGCGAGCCTGATGGGCGGCTTCGTGCTGGCGTGGGAGACATCCGGGCAGGCGCGCCGGTTCCACGCCGAGAAGCTCGACGTGCACCCGGACATCCATCCGATCGCGTTCGTCGCGGGCACCGAGTCGGCGACGAAGACCACACGCGGCCTGCTCCCCGAGTGCGTCCCGCTGCACGACGCCGCGTTCACCGGCAGCCGCACCGCGCTCGCGGTGCTGGCCATGACCGCGCGCCCGGACCTGCTGATGCCCGCCACCGAGGATCGGCTGCACCAGCCCTACCGGCGCCCCGCGTACCCGCGCTCGCTCGAGCTCGTCGAGTCGTTGCGCGCGCACGGCGTGCCCGCGGCGATCTCCGGGGCCGGGCCGACGGTGCTCGCACTGACCACCGACGGCGTCGCGCCCGCGGGCCTGGACCTGGACGGTTTCACGGTGCGGCCGCTGCCCGTGGACGCCGGCGGCGTCCACGTCGAGGTCGCCTGAACATCGCTGTGACCAGGCGCGATCGGTCGCCGACACGCGGGGGATCGGGGGGTTGTTGCCGGTCGTGACGGATACGTCTAGTCTCGGGCCTGCATGGCGATCCACGCGTCGAACGCGTAGTCTTGTGGCTGGGCCCGCTCGCCCGATCCCCTCTCTGGCTGGACTCGGAATCCCGAACGGGCGGCCTGACTCCCGTGACGTCGTCGTGGGGGAATCATCTCTTTCAATGCTGCCGGCACGGGTCTACCTGTCGGATGAGCGTGTGCAATCCCCTGACCTGGACAGGACGACCGGGTCGGTCAGGAAGGAAATTCGTGAGCGAGACCGATCTCGTCGGCTCCCAGTCCGCAGACACCGAGGCGACCCCGCGTCGCCGTGGAGGCCTCTCCGGCATGGTGCTGGCCGAGCTGCGTGAGCTGGCGACCGAGCTGAACGTCCCCGACATCGCCGGTATGCGGAAGGGGGACCTGATCGCCGCCATCAAGGAGCGTCAGGGTGCTGCCTCCGCCCCCGCTCCCGCCGCCAAGCGTGCGTCGCGACCTGCTCCCCGGGCCGCCGCTGCCGCGTCGGACAACGCGCCCGCCGAGGCGCCGCAGCTGGCCCTCGGCGACTCCGGTACCGCCGACGGCGCTGTGACCAGTGACAACGGCGCCGAGGCCGGTGCCGCACCTGCCGCGTCCGCTGCGCCGACACGTCGTCGCCGGGCCGCGACCCGTCCGGCGGGCGCTCCGTCGGCCGAGCCGACGCCTGCCGCGGCGACGACGGACTCCGCGCCGGCCGCACGGCCGGCCGAGTCCGCGCCCGCCGCCGAGGCCTCCGCGAGCGCGGCTCCGGCCACCGCAGGGCAGGGCGTCGATGACAGCGCCGGCTCCCGGGGCTCGACGTCCCAGCGGTCGACCCGGGGTTCGACGTCCCGGGGCTCCACGTCCAAGGGGACCGCATCCAAGGGATCGGCGACAGAGAGTTCGCCGTCCAAGGAATCGGTGTCCGAGGAGTCGGCGTCGAAGGAGCCGGTGTCCGAGGAGTCGGCGTCGAAGGAGCCGGTCTCCGAGGACTCGGCGTCCCAGGGGCCGGCGTCCCAGGACACGGCGTCCAAGGATCCGGCTCCCCAGGACTCCGGCGCCCCGTCCGAGGGCGGTGGCCGTCGCGGACGGACCCGTCGTCGCGGCGGCGACACCGACGGCGGTGACGAGCGCTCGCAGGAGACGGGCCGGTCCACGAACGGTTCCGCCGAAGGCGCCAACAACGGCACGGTCACCGAGACCCCGGGCACCGACGGTGGCCAGCAGAACGGCAACGGCGACGGCGTCGACACCCGTCAGGAGCGCCGCGACCGCAACCGCAACCGCGCCGGCAACGACCAGGCCGAGGGCGGTCGGGGCGCCGACAACCGGGGCAGCGACAACCGGGGCACCGACAACCGGGCCGACAACCGGGACCGCAACAACGGCGGTAACCGGGACGGCAACGGCCGGGGCAGCGAGAACGCGCGGGGCAGCGAGAACGCGCGGGGCAGCGAGAACGCGCGGGGCAACGAGAACGCGCGGGGCAACGACAACGTCCGGAGCAAC
>JAKDNL010000166.1 GCA_030451825.1 Pseudonocardia sp.
CCGGGGGTGCTGCGCCTGTTCACCGGCGCGTTCGGCACCCAGGTGAGCTGGCTGTTGCCGGCCGCGCTCGTGCTGCTCGTCGCCGCGATCTGGCTGACCCGCCGCACGCCGCGTACCGACACCACCCGCGCCGGGCTGCTTCTGTGGGGCGGCTGGACCGTGGTCACCGCGGCCACGTTCAGCTTCATGAGCGGGATCATCCACCCCTACTACACGATCGCCCTGGCGCCCGGGATCGCCGCGCTCGTCGGTATCGGCGGGGCCGTGCTGCTGCGTCACCGGGGCACCTGGCTCGCCCGGATCGTGCTCGCCGCGGTGACGGCGGGGACCGCGGTGTGGGCGTTCGTGATGCTCGGCTGGTCGGCCGCGTTCCTGCCCTGGCTGCGCTGGCCGGTGCTGGTGATCGGCGTACTGGCCGCGATCGGGTTCCTGGTCCCGTCCGGACGGCGCCGGTGGGCTGCGACCGTCGTCGGGGCGGCGGTACTGGCCGGGGTGTCCGCACCGGCGGCCTACGCCGTCCAGACCGCGATGACCGCACACACCGGCTCCATCCCGACCGCCGGCCCGACGGTGGCCGGAGCCGACAGTGGCCCCGGGGGGATGCCCGGCGGCCGTCCCGGCAGAACCGGGCAGGAAGCGGACGAACAGGCAGTGAACGGACAGGCCGGGCAGCTCCCCAGCAGTACGGCTACTGGCGATACGGCTACCGGCGGCGCAGCTACCGGCGGCGCGGCTACCGGCGGCGCCGCTCCCGATGGTGCGGCTCCCGGCGGTGCGGCTCCCGGCGGTGCGGCTCCCGGCGGTGCGGCTCCCGGCGGTGCGGCTCCCGGCGGTGGAGCAGGCGGAGGGATGGGCGGCGGCATGGGTGGTCCGGGCGGAGGCGGTGAGGCGACCAGTGCCGAGCTCGTCGCGCTCCTGCAGCAGGCCGGCTCCCGTTGGGCCGCGGCGACGATCGGTTCCCAGGGCGCGGCGTCGATGCAGCTCGCGAGCGGTGACGGCGTCGCCGTGATGGCCATCGGCGGGTTCAGCGGCAGTGACACCTACCCGACACTCGAACAGTTCCAGGCCTACGTCCGGGACGGCCAGATCCGCTACTTCGTCAACGGTGGAGGTGGCGGCGGCCCCGGTGGGAACCGCGGCGTCGGTGCCCAGATCGCCCAGTGGGTCACCGAGCACTACACGCCCACCACCGTCGGCGGTAGCACGGTCTACGACCTGAGCTCACCGGCCCGCTGACCGGGGCGACTTCGCACCGGAAACGGTGTCCTCGCACGCGATATTTCGCGTGCGAGGGCACCGGGTCGGCTGCGAGGTGTCGCGCGGGCGGCCCGTCCGACCTGGCCGCACGAGGGGAGCTCTCGTCCAGCGGGCCACCGTTCGGCACAGTGGTGCCATGACGACCGCGACCTCCGATCCCCGCGCGCTCCCGTTGCGGCCACCGGCGAACCAGGTGGACCCGCGGGCCGTGCGCTGGTGGCAGCTGCGTGCGCTCCTGTACCTGCTGGTCCTGGTCGTGGCGCAGGTCGTCGGCATCGTCGTGTTCGGCGCGACGACGGCGGTCTGGCTCGGCGTGACGCTGGCGGTGACGGTGGTCGCGGGCGTCGCCTACGAGCTCGTCGTGCCGCGGTTGCTGTTCCGGCTGCACCGCTGGGAGATCACCGACGAGGCCGTCTACACGCTGTCCGGCTGGCTGGTCCGGGAGTGGCGGATCGCGCCGATCTCGCGCGTGCAGACCGTCGACACCGAGCACGGGCCGCTGCAGCAGATGCTCAAGCTGGCCACGGTCACCGTCACCACGGCATCGGCCCGGGGCCCGGTCAAGATCAGCGGCCTGTCCGCCGACGACGCCGCGGAGCTCGCCCGCACGCTGACCGAGACCACCCAGGCCCACCCCGGTGACGCGACGTGAGCGAGCCCGCTTCCGCCTCCGCACCGGCGGGAGCGCCGCCGGTCGCGCACCCCGAGGTCGGGTGGCGACGGCTTCCGCCGAAGATGCTCGTCGTCGCACCGGCGACGATCCTGCTCAAGTTCCTCCCCGCGTTCGTCATCGTGCTGGTCTTCGGCGGCAGCGAGAGCCCGATCAAAATCTGGATCACGGTCGCGATCGCCGTGCTGGCCGTCGTCGCGGGCATGGTGCGCTGGCAGACCACCCGCTACCGGATCACACCGGATCGGGTGGAGCTGCACAGCGGGCTGGTGAACCGCCAGCGGCGGTCGGTACCCCGCGACCGGATCCGCACCGTCGACCTGACCTCGACGTTCCTGCACCAGATGTTCGGGCTCAGCGTGGTGAAGGTCGGCGCGGGCCAGTCCTCGACGGCGGGGAAGGACGGGCAGGGCCTCGACCTGGACGCGGTCTCCGGCGACGAGGCCGAGCGCCTGCGCCGCGAGCTGCTCACCGTACCGGCGCCGGCGTCCGGCGCCCTGCCCCCCGACACGCAGGACCCCGACACCCTGGGTTCCGACACCTCGGTTCCGGCGACGGTCGCGCCGCAGGGCGACACCGCGGCCGAGCCGCTCGAGCTGGACCGGCTGAGCTGGGCCTCGCTGCGCTACGCCCCGCTGACGGTGTCCTCGCTGGCCGCGATCGGCGCCCTGGGCGCGGCCGGCTGGAACCTGGCCAACGAGGCCCGCATCGACCCGCGGACCCTGCCCGGCGTGAGCACCGCGACCGACGAGCTGTCCAGCGCGCCGCTGTGGGTGGCGATCCTGGTCGGGGTCGGCCTACTGCTGGTGGTGCTCGTCGCGGGCGCTCTGGTGCTGTTCACCGAGCGCTGGTGGAACTTCCGGCTCACCCGTGAGCCGGACGGCACGCTGCGGGTACGCCGGGGCCTGCTCACCCAGCGGTCGCTGTCGGTCTCCGAACGGCGGCTGCGCGGGGTGGCGGTGACCGAGCCGCTGCTGGTCCGCCTCGTCGGACGCGGCGCGCAGGCCGGCGCGCTGTCGGTCGGGCTCGGCGGATCCGACGGCAAGGACGGCGGAGGCGGAGCGCTGCAGCCACCGGTGCCGGCCGCGCAGGCGCACCAGGTCGCGACCGTGGCGATGCGCTCCCCGGAACCGGTCACCGACGTACCGCTGCGCAGCCACCCCGCCGCCGCCCGCACCCGGCGGCTGACCCGCGCGATCGTCCCGGCGCTCGTTCTCGTCGCCGTCGCGTGGGTGCTGAGCCGGGTGTGGGAGCTGGCCTGGCTCGGGCCGGTCTCGCTGGTGCTGCTGCCGCTGGCCCTGCTGCTCGGGCTCGACCGGTACCGCTCGCTCGGGCACCGCCTCGACGGCCGGTTCCTGGTCTCCCGGCAGGGCTCGCTCGTCCGCGGCACGGTCGCGCTGCAGCGCGACGGCGTGATCGGCTGGCGGATCCGGCAGAGCTGGTTCCAGCGCCGCGCCGGGGTGGTCACCCTGGACGCGATCACCGGCGCGGGGTCGGGCGCCTACGGGATCCTCGACGTCGACCCGGCCACGGCCGTGGACCTCGCCCGCTCCACCACGCCGGCCGCACTCGCCGCGTTCACCCCGGGTGATCCACACCCGGAGCGCCGCTGACGTCAGCGGACAGCGGTCACCGTCGCCGGCGGGTCCCGAACAGGCTGCGGGTGATCTCCCGGCCGGCAGCGCTGGCGGCGGAGCGCATGAACGACTTGGCCGCCGGGGACTGGATCATGTCGCTGAACCAGCTCGAGCCACCCCCTTCCTCGGCCGGAGGGGGCGGAGGCGGCGCGTCGGCCGGTACCCCCGGAGCCTGCCCCGCCTGCTCGCCCGGCGCCTGCTGCTGGGCGGCCATCTTACCGGTCAGCGTCTCGTAGGCGGACTCGCGGTCGATCGTCTCGCCGTACTTGGCGTAGAGCGGCGACGCCTTCGCAGCCTCGGTCACGGCCTCCGGCCCGATCGCGGCCATCAGCGAGCGGGGGGCGCGCAGGCGGGTCCAGGCGACCGGGGTCGGGGCGCCGGTCTCGGACAGCACGGTCACCACGGCCTCGCCGGTGCCCAGCGAGGTCAGCGCCTCCTCCAGGTCGTAGACCTCGGAGGTCGGGTAGGTCTTGACCGTCTTCGTCAGCGCCTTCTGGTCGTCCGGGGTGAACGCCCGCAGCGCGTGCTGCACGCGCGCACCGAGTTGGGACAGGACGTTGTTCGGGATGTCGGTGGGCAGCTGGGTGCAGAAGAACACCCCGACGCCCTTGGACCGGATCAGCTTCACGGTCTGCTCGATGCGCTCCAGGAACGCCTTCGACGCGTCGTTGAACAGCAGGTGCGCCTCGTCGAAGAAGAACACCAGCTTCGGCTTGTCGAGGTCGCCGGCCTCGGGCAGCTCCTCGAACAGCTCGGCGAGCAGCCACATCAGGAACGTGGAGAACAGCTTCGGGTTGGTCGACTGATCGGCCAGCTCAAGGAGAGTGACGACCCCACGGTGCTGTCCGTCCGGGCTCTCGATGACGCGCAGCAGGTCGGCCGGGTCGAACTCCGGCTCACCGAAGAACGCCTCACCGCCCTGGGCCTCCAGGTTCACCAGCGCCCGCAGGATCACCCCGGCCGTCGCCGCCGAGACGCCGCCGATGCCCTTGAGCTCGGCCTTTCCCTCGTCCGAGGTCAGGTGCGCGATGACCGAGCGGAGGTCCTTGGTGTCGAGCAGCGGCAGCCCGCGCTGGTCCGCCCAGTGGAAGATCAGGCCGAGGGTGGACTCCTGGGTGTCGTTGAGGTCGAGGACCTTCGAGAGCAGGATCGGGCCGAACTGGGTCAGCGTCGCCCGGATCGGGGTCGCCGCGCTCTTCTCCCCCAGCGACATGAACTCGACCGGGTACGCCGTGGGGGTCCAGTCGTCACCGGTGTCGGTCGCGCGCTGGGTGACCTTCGCGTTCGTCTTGCCGGCCCGGGCCAGCCCGGACAGGTCGCCCTTGACGTCGGCGAGCAGCACCGGCACACCGGCGTCGGAGAGCTGACCGGCCAGCCCCTGCAGGGTCTTGGTCTTGCCGGTACCGGTCGCCCCGGCGACGAGGCCGTGCCGGTTCAGCGTCGCGAACGGGATCCGCACCGTCGCGGCCGGATCCACGACGCCGTCGACGAGCACCGTGCCCAGCTCGAGCGCTGAGCCCTCGGTCGCGTACCCGGCGGCGATCGTCTGTGCTGCGCTGTCCTGCGCTGCGGTGTTCTCGGCCACGGGAGCAGAGGCTAGGGCATTTCCACCGTCCGTGACCGCGCGGCTCACCCCGTGCACCGGCCCCTTCTCACCTAGGCTGCGGAAATGACCGACCGGCTGGTGTGGATCGACTGCGAGATGACGGGGCTCGATCTCGAGCGCGACGCCCTGATCGAGATCGCGGCCCTGGTGACCGACGGCGAGCTGAACGTGCTCGGGGAGGGCGTCGACGTCGTCATCTCCTGCACCGAGGCCGAGCTCGAGGCGATGCCCGAGGTCGTGCGGAACATGCACGCCCACTCCGGTCTCACCGAGGAGGTCCGCGCGTCCGCGGTCACGATCGCCGAGGCCGAGACGATGGTACTCGACTACCTGCGCCAGCACGTGCCGGACCCGGGCACCGCCCCGCTGGCCGGCAACACGATCGCCACCGACCGGGCGTTCCTGGCCCGGGACATGCCGGAGCTGGACAAGCACCTGCACTACCGGATGGTCGACGTCAGCTCGATCAAGGAGCTGGCCCGGCGGTGGTTCCCGCGGATCTTCTACGCGAAGCCGGAGAAGGGCCTCGCGCACCGGGCCCTGGCCGACATCCGGGAGTCGATCCGCGAGCTGGCCTACTACCGCCGCGCGCTGTTCGTCGCCCCGCCCGGGCCGAGCACCGAGCAGGCGCAGGCCGCGGCCGCAGAGGTGGCCGACGTGGCCGCCCCACCTGCGGATCGTTCCTGAGAGGTACCCGCTCGCACCGGCCCCCGGTGGCCGGTTAAGCTTGTCCGGCACGCCGGTCGCGAGGCCGGTAGGCATGGTGGGTGTAGCTCAGTCGGTAGAGCACCTGGTTGTGGTCCAGGGGGCCGCGGGTTCAAGTCCCGTCACTCACCCGGTCGCCACCCCGGTGATCAGATCCGAACAGGACATGTTAATGTTCTCCGGGTCGGATCACAAGGGTTCAGATGCGACAGACAGGTACCATTTTCACAGTTTCATACGGATGATCTGCGCCGTTAGCTCAATGGCAGAGCAGCTGGCTCTTAACCAGCGGGTTCGGGGTTCGAATCCCTGACGGCGCACAGTTCGTGACTTGGGGGCTCTCCGACTTCGGAGGGCCCCCAAGAATCATTTCCGGCCCGTTCCTCCCAACACGGCCGCACCGTTGAGCGCTATCCTGCTCACGACGGATGTATCGCTCCGGCGGACCGACCGCCTACTTCAGCCGAACCAGCTGAGACGCAGTCGACCCCTCGGCTGCACTCCACCGACCCCGAGGCGCAACGATGTGCGCCATGATGCGCGCCGATCACCTCACGTTCCTGCGACGGGCGATCCGGCGCCCGGCCCTGCTGGCGACCCCGTTCGTGACCGGCTCCCGGCTGGCGCGCGACATCGCACGGGTCATCCCACAGGGCTCGCCGAGCACCGTCGTCGAGCTCGGGGCGGGGACCGGCGCGATGTCGGACCCGATCCGGGCACGCCTGGCGCCGGGCGCCCGGCACCTCGCCGTCGAGATCGACCCCGACCTGGTCGCGCACCTGCGCGAGACACGGCCCTGGCTGGAGCTCGTGCAGGGCGACGCCCTCGACTTCACCGCGTTGCTCGACGAGGCCGGCATCGGCACCGTCGACGTCGTCATCTGCTCGCTGCCCTGGGCACTGTTCCCCGCGGCACAGCGCCGGGCACTGCTGCACGACATCGCCGCCCGGCTGGCCCCGGACGGCGCGTTCAGCACCATCACCACCTGGATGGCGCTGCCGGACCGGGTCCGCGACCTGCGCGGCGCTCTGGGCGAGGTGTTCGACGAGGTGGTGGAGACGGCCACGGTCTGGCTCAACCCGCCGCCGGCACGGCTGTTCGTCTGCCGCCGGCCGCTCGTCCGCCCCCAACAAGCTCAATGAGCAAGATACTCACTGAGGGAGCTATTATGGCGGGTATGCCCGATGCGCCGTCCGCCCCCGGCCGCACCGTCGTCGTGGGCGGCGGGCCGGCCGGGATGCTGCTCGCCTACCTGCTGGCCCGCGCCGGGTTGCCGGTCACACTGCTGGAGCGCCACCAGGACTTCGACCGCGAGTTCCGCGGCGACTCCCTGCATCCGTGGACCCTCGAGCAGCTCGACCGGCTCGGCCTGGCCGACCGGCTCCTGGAGCTGCCGCACGTGCGGGCGCGCTGGTTCCGGTTCCACACCCCGCGCGGGACCATCACGACGTCGGACTACGGCCGGGTGGACTCACGGTTCAACTTCGTCGCGCTCATGCCACAGGCCCGGTTCCTGGACTTCCTGGCCCGCGAGGCGGCCGCGCTGCCCGGCTTCGAGCTGCGCACCGGTGCGTCCGTCAACGGGCTGATCGAGGATCCGGACGGCGTCGAGAGGAGCGCAGGCGGAACGAGCATCGGAACCGTCACCGGCGTGCGCTACCGGGTCGGCAGCGACGAACACGAGCTGCCCGCCGAGCTCGTCGTCGCCGCGGACGGGCGGTTCTCCAAGGTCCGGCGCCTGGCCGGGATGACCGCCGAGTCGATGGGCGCCCAGACCGACCTGCTCTGGTTCACGCTGCCGCGCCGCGACGACGACCCGGACGACGGTGACGTCGACCTGTACTTCGGTGATCATCACTACCTCGGCCTGCTCAGCGGGCCGGGCCGCTGGCAGGTCGGCTACTCGCTGCCCAAGGGCGGGATCGCGGCAGTGCGCGAAGCCGGGGTGGAGCCGATCCGCCGGTTCGTCGCCGAGCAGGTGCCGTGGCTCGCCGACCGCGTCGGGTTGCTCGAGGACATGAACGCCACGACGTTGCTCTCGGTCGACATCTCCCGGGTCGCGCGCTGGCACCGGCCCGGGTTGCTGCTGATCGGCGACGCCGCGCACGTGATCTCCCCGGTCGGCGGCAACGGCATCCTGATGGCCTGCCAGGACGCGGTGGCCGCGGCGAACCGGCTGGTCCCGGCGTTGCGGGCGGGCACGGTCGGCGAGGACGTGCTGGCCGGCTTCCAGCTCGACCGGGAGCCGACGATCCGGCAGGTGCAGGACTCCCAGGTCCGGACCGAGCGCAAGGTCGCCGCGGCCCGCGAGCGCGGGCGCCCGATCACCCCGCCGGCGTTCCTGCGCTGGCTGACCCGGATCCCGGCCGTGCGGGGCCGCTCGGCGCGGCGCAACGCCTACGGCCCGAACCCGCCCTGGCTGTCCCCCGCCCTGCTGGGGCCGGTCGCCCGGATCGGCGACACGGACCGGGGATAGCCTCGGGCGAGTGACGATCGACGAGCACGCCCGCCCGCTGGCCCGCGTCGTGCGCGGGGACCTGGTGGAGTCGGTGCACCTCGGACACCTCGTGCTGCTCGACGCCGCCGGCGACGTCCCCGGCGACATGCCCGGCGACATCTTCGAACGACGCGGTGACCCGGACGCGGTGATGTTCCCGCGATCGACCCTCAAGCCGGTACAGGCGGTGGCCATGCTGCGCGCGGGGCTGGACCTGCACGGCGAGCTGCTGGCGCTGGCGGCGGCGAGTCACAGTGGCGAACCCGCGCACCTCGACGGGGTCCGCCGGATCCTGGCCGGCGCCGGCCTGGACGAGTCGGCACTGGACAACACCCCGGACCTGCCGCTCGCCGAGAGGAGCGCAGGCGGAACGAGCATCGGCACCGAGAGGAGCGCAGGCGGAACGAGCATCGGCACCGAGAGGAGCGCAGGCGGAACGAGCATCGGAACCGAGGGTGCGGCCGGACAGACGCCGTCGACGATCGCGCAGAACTGCTCGGGCAAGCACGCCGCGATGCTCGCCACCTGCGTCGCCGCCGGGTGGCCGACCGACGGCTACCGGGACCCGTCGCACCCGTTGCAGGTGCTGGTCCGGTCCACGGTCGCCGAGCTGACCGGCGACGGCGCCGAGCACCTGACCGTCGACGGCTGCGGCGCACCGCTGTTCTCGGCCACCACGACCGGGCTGGCACGCGCGTTCGCCCGGATCGCCACCGCCGCGCCGGCGACCCCGGAGGGCCGGGTGGCCGACGCCCTGCGGGCAAATCCGTGGTGGCTCGGCGGTACCGGACGTCCGGTCACCCGGTTCTGCGAGGCGGTGCCGGGCCTGATCGCCAAGGACGGCGCGGAGGGCGTGTTCGCCGCGGCCCTGCCGGACGGGCGGGCGCTCGCGTTCAAGGTGCTCGACGGGTCGTCACGGGCGGCCCCGGCCCTCGTCGCGGCCGCTCTGGGGCGCCTCGGCGCCGGGTCGGGTGCCGTCGCGGAGCTGGGCCGCACCGACGTGCTCGGGCACGGGGTCCCGGTCGGGCGGATCACCGCCGAGCTCTGAGCGAGCTACGGGGCGGCGCCCTCCTGGGCCGGGCCACCGGTGGCGGCATCGGGGACCTCCGCCTCGCGCAGCATCTTCCGGGTGCGCCGGCGGGTGTACCAGGCGATGCCCAGACCGCCCAGCAGCGCGACCACCAGGCCGACCCAGGAGAACCGCTTGAGCCAGGTCTCCGCGATCAGGCCCAGGTAGTAGATGCCGGCCGTGGTACCGCCCGCCCAGCAGATCCCACCGGCCACGTTCGCCGCCAGGAACTTCGGGTACGGCATCTTCAGCGCTCCGGCGAGCGGCCCGGCGAAGATCCGCAGGAGCGCGACGAACCGGCCGAAGAACACCGCCCACATGCCCCAGCGCCCGAACACCCGCTCGGCCACCGCGACGTGTGCCGGGCCGAAGTGCTTCGGGAACCTGCGGCCCAGCCACCCGAACAGCGGCATGCCGTAGCGCCGCCCGATCGCGTAGCCGATCGAGTCACCGACGATCGCCCCGACGGACCCGGCGGCACCGACCCAGAGCGGGTTGACGTCCAGCCCCGGCCGCGACGACAGCAGCGCGGCGCTGACCAGCACGATCTCGCCCGGCAGCGGGATGCCCAGGCTCTCCAGACCGATCACGACGCCGGTCAGCAGGTACACCACGAGCGGGGGGATCACCCGCAGCATGTGGTCGACGGTCACCGCGACCTCCCCCTACGCTCCTGCGCCCGCACGGCCCCCAGTGTGCCGTCGGCGTGAACCGGCGCGTCCGGGGGTTCGCCCGGACCGCCGGTGGGGGCGTCACCCGAGGCGTGCGCCCGGCCGCGCAAGTCCTCAGGACGCGCCGGGCCCCGCGGCGCGGGTGAACCGCGCGGCCAGCACGTGCAGGTGCTCCACCAGCTCCGGTGGCTCCAGCACGTCGAAGTCCACCCCGAACGCGCCGAGCCACACCCCGAGCGCGTCCAGGCTGTTCGCGCCGGTCACGAACAGGCAGGTGTGCTCGTCGATCGGCTCCACGGTGCCCGAGGCCGGGGTCACCCACTGAGCGATGTCGTCCACCGGGGCGTGCAGCCGCA
This sequence comes from Pseudonocardia sp., assembly GCA_030451825.1. GTDB lineage: Bacteria > Actinomycetota > Actinomycetes > Mycobacteriales > Pseudonocardiaceae > Pseudonocardia. The sequence goes on from JAKDNL010000166.1 coordinate 10,469, forward strand.
CCCGCGCCTGGTAGCGGTAGGCGCCGGTGCTGATCCCGCGCTGGGCGAACGCCGCCGCGCCGCCCTCCGGCGGCTCGCGCGGGGAGAACCGTGGCCCGGCCGGGAGTTTGAGCGTCATCCGGTCCACCCGGAACGTGCGCCAGTCGTCCCGGTCGGTGTCCCAGGCCACCAGGTACCAGCGGCGGCCGGTGTGCACCATCCCCAGCGGCTCGACCAGCCGGCGGGCGGAGTCGCCGCCGCCGGTCGTGTAGTCGAAACGCAGGCGCTCGTGGTCGCGGCAGGCCGCGGCGAGGGCGGACAGGTCCTCGGCATCCACCGTGGGGCCGCGGTTGGCCAGCGTCGCGGTCGCCGCGCCGAGGGCCGCGACCCTGCGGCGCAGCCGGTTGGGCAGTACCTGTTCCAGCTTCACCAGTGCGCGCATCGACGTCTCCTCGATGCCCGAGACCGTGCCGCCGGCCGCCGTGCGGAGCCCGACCGCGACGGCGACCGCCTCGTCGTCGTCGAGCAGCAGCGGGGGCAACGACGCCCCGGCCCCGAGCTTGTAGCCGCCGGTCACGCCCGGTGTGGAGTGCACCGGGTAACCGAGGCTGCGCAGCTTGTCGACGTCGCGGCGCACCGTCCGGACGTCGACGTCCAGGCGTTGCGCCAGCAGCGTCCCGGTCCACTCGCGGGGTACCTGCAGCAGTCCGAGCAGCCGAAGCAACCGGGCCGATGTCTCCTTCACACGGTGATTCTCGCGCAGATCGAGGACAGTTCCGGTCCTCGAGGAGTCCTCCCCCGGGCTGATCGCAACGAGGTCGGCCGGCGACGTTACGGTCCAGGGCGTGCAGACGACCACCGGTGAGAACGGACCGAACGGCGCGCCCCGGCCCGGGCCGGAACGGGTGGGCCGCTACGTGCGGATGACGGCCCAGACCGGGCGCGGCGGCGAGCTCGCGCAGGCCCTGTTGACGGTCGCCGACGGCATGGCCGACGCACCGGGTTGTCAGGCCTACATCATCAACGCGTCCCCGGACGAGCCGGAGATCGTGTGGGTCACCGAGATCTGGGCCGACGCCGCGTCCTCGGACGCCGCACTGAACCGGGACCTCGGCGAGGCCGGGCTCGGCGCTGTGCTCGGACTGCTGGCCGAGGCCCCGGAGTACATCGAGGTCAGCCCGCTGGGCGGGCCCGGCCTGGCGCGGGCCTGACGCCCCTGCCCGCCGGAACCCGGGGCCGGCTCATCCGGCCCGGACCGCGCCCACGACCACCACACGCTCGAGCTGGCGGGTGAGCAGCTCGACGCGGTCGGTCCGGACCGTCAGCCGCAGCGCCCCGGCGTCGAGGTCGGCGTCCACCGCGCGGACGTCCCAGCGGCGGCCGCGCAGCATCGTCACGACCTTCGCCAGGCCGTCCAGCGTGGTGCCGGGGGCACATAGCTCGAGGTCGAGGTGCACGCACCCGCCGGCCTCGGGCGACGGCGGCGCGGACGTGGTG
>JAKDNL010000792.1 GCA_030451825.1 Pseudonocardia sp.
CTCGTCGAACGGCGCGCCGGAGACCGGAGTGAGGCCGAGGTCACCGGGGCCCTCGTCGACGCCCGCGGCGCCGGTGTCGGAGGTGGTCCCGTCTGCGTCGACAGGCGCCGACGGGAAGTCTCGTCCGGTGGGAGGGGGCACCGGCCCAGGCTATCTGCGAGCGCGGGAGTCGGCCCGGGGCCCGTAATGACCGTAAGGTGTCCCCCGTGAGCACGCTGACCCCCGCACCCACAGTGACCGATCGGATCAGTGTCGACCGCCCGTTCTTCGCGGTGGAGTTCTTCCCACCGAAGGACGACCAGGGCGAGGCGGACCTCTGGAGGGCGATCCGCCGCCTGGAAGCACTGGATCCGGCCTATGTGTCCGTGACCTACGGCGCCGGCGGTTCGAGCCGGGACCGGACCGTCCGGACCGTCGGCCGGATCGCCAGCGACACCACGCTCGTCGCGATGGCCCACCTGACCGCGGTGTCGCACTCGGTGACCGAGCTGCGCCACGTGATCGGGTCGTTCGCCGCGCACGGCATCCGCAACATCATGGCTTTGCGCGGCGACCCGCCGGGCAAGGACCCGCTCGACGAGTGGGAGCCGCACCCCGAGGGCCTCAACTACGCCGACGAGCTGGTCGAGCTGTGCAAGCAGTCCGGTCCGTTCTGCGTCGGCGTGGCCGCGTTCCCCTACGGGCACCCGCGCTCGGAGGACCTGGAGACCGACACCGCGCGGCTGGTGGAGAAGTTCCGCCGCGGCGCGGACTTCGCGGTGACCCAGCTGTTCCTGGAGCCCGAGGGCTTCCTGCGGCTGCGCGACCGGGTCACCGCCCTGGGCTTCGACCAGCCGATCATCCCCGGAATCATGCCGCTGACCTCGGAGAAGACGTTCCACAAGGGCCCGGAGCTGTCCGGGTCCCCGCTGCCGGAGGCACTGGTCAAGCGGCTGGAGCCCTACGCCGGGGACCAGAAGACGTTCCGTCCCGCGGGCATGGAAGTCACCGGCGAGCTGTGCGAGAAGCTGATCGCCGAGGGTGTGCCCGGGATCCACTTCTACTCGCTGAACCGTTCGACGGCGACGATCGAGCTGGTGGAGCGTCTCGGCCTGGCCGCGCACCGCGCCGAGGTCTGACACCACTTCCCCGACAAGTTCCCTCGGCACACCACTCCGGCACACGCATGTCCCGCCCGGGCGAGAGCGTCTCGCCCGGGCGGAGCCGTCTCAGCTGTGTACCGGGGGGTTGCGGTTGCGTCGCGCCAGCACCACGGCCGCGCCGGCGGCCACGGCCACGAGCAGGCCCAGGAACAGCGTCCAGCCCAGCGTGGAGGGGGCGTTGGGGTCCGTCGCGGCCACCGAGGCGTTGATCTGGCCGACCTCGCCCGGAGTGAACGACCAGCTGACCATCCCGCCGTCGGCCTCGCCGTTGGTCTCGACGACCTCGCCCGGGAAGCTGATCTTGAGCTGGAAGTCGGACCCGTCCACCGCGACGGTGGTCAGGTCGGCCCGGCCCTGGACCGCGATCCGCCCGCCGACCCGGCGCATCTGCAGGTCCGCCCGCCCGCCCGCGACGCCGCCGACCGCGCTCAGCCGGCTGACCTGGTCGAATGTCAGCCCGGAGAACCGCACGGTGGAGCCGATGTAGCCGTCCTCCTCGTAGGGCGTCACGTCGACGTCGTCGGCGAGGTCCGGCGGGACCGTGAGCTTCGGGCCCTCGCCGTCCGGGGCACCGTCCGGGGTGGCGATCACGATATCGCCGTTCACCGTGTCGTCGGGCTGCACGGCCAGGCCCGCCTGCACCCGCGTGCACCCGCTCAGCGCGGCCAGCGAGAGCAGCGTGACGAGAGCGACGACGATGATCCGGCGGGCGCGTCCGGGCCGGGCCCTGACCAGGGGGACGGCGGTGCTCGGCGAGGGCGGCGCGGACGACATGGCGCTCATCGTGCCACCCGCTCCCGTGACCGGGATCAGGCGCGCCGGGCGCCCGGCGCGGGCAGCGGGAGCTCACCGCCGAGCACCGCGAACCGGCGCGGGTCGCCGGTGAACAGGTGCACGCGGAGCACGTCGGAGAAGCCGAGGCGACGGTAGAGCCGCCAGGCCCGCCCGGGCGGCTGCCGCCCGTGTTCGGGGGTGGACAGCAGGACCCGGGACCGGTCGGCCCCGGAGAGCAGGGCCCGCAGCAGCCCCTCGCCCAGCCCGCCACCCTGGGCGTCCGGATGCACGTGCAGCTCGGTCAGCTCGAAGTAGTCGGCCAGCCAGTCGCCCCCGTCGGAACCGGAGCCGCGCCGGGACCGCAGGCCGCGCCGGACCTCGTCGAACCACCACTGGCCGGGGCCGCCCCAGTAGCCGTAGGACACCGCGAGCAGCCGGTCGCGCTCGCCGAGCCAGGCCACCGAGCGCCATCCGGGCCGGTAGGAGTGCTCCAGCCAGAGCGTGCGGCGCTGCTTGGCGGTCCCGCGCGGGTACCCCATGGCCGTGATGTAGACGTCGATCGCCTCGCCGAGCCGGTCCGCGAACTCGGTGCGGCTC
>JAKDNL010000167.1 GCA_030451825.1 Pseudonocardia sp.
AGATCATCACCAGAGGTGCGCCGCTCCGCGAACTACCTCATCTCCCTGGCATTGCTCGCAGGAGAGCATTGGCAACCGCCTCTCGGACGGCTGAGAGCGGGTAGTCCTCGATCTGCAGTTGCTGGTCGCTGGACGTGTTGACCGGGGTTGTGCCGATCCTGGCTGCGATGGTCTCCATCGCCTCCGTGTAGGCACTGATCATCGGAGTCCCCCAGCGACGGGCGACCACTGCCTCGCCGCCTGGTGTCTGTCGGTACTGGTAGACGAGGATCTCGTCTACCGCTCCTCTGTCGTCTCGGCACAAGAGGATCTCGCCGGCACGTGTCAGGTGGCCGTCGGTGTGCACGAGTCGCAGCCCGGTCAGAACGTCTTGCTCCGACGCGAGGCCGAGCGATCGTCGTGAATCGTCGGGCGCGCTGCGCAGCAACGATCGGACGCGGAGCATGGCGTCCGGGTCGACATCCGTAGCCGGTCGACCGCTCGACTGTGACGTCCAGTCGGCGCCACGGTGTTCGTCGTCGAGTCGACTCACGTCGGCGGGACGCATGGGCAGGCATTCGTCGTTCCAGCGTCTAGTGACGAGCCCCTTGCGGGTGGAGTGCACGTCAAGTCCCTCAGGGACCCTGATGAGGAGGAGTGGGACGTCCTCGAACACGGTCTCGTCCACGGTGACGACGATCGAAGGCTCAGTGAGGGCGTGGATCCGGGAGCGGACACGGTCGGCCTTCAACGCCGTGCCGATGAAGGCCGCATTGCCGACCGCAGAATCCGCGACGCCGACGACGAGCGTGCCCCCTGATGCGTTCGCGAAGCAGACTGCCGCTTCGGCGAGGTCCTGGTAGCTCTCCCTCTCCGATGGCTTGTCAGTCTTGAAGCCGAGCCGGTGGCCCTCCAGGCTTGCCGCCGAGCGGGTTGCTCGGAGAATGAGACCGAGTGACTCGAACGCCACGTCCTCGTGTTGCATTGGGACACTTTTGGCGTGAGTGACAGTCTGTCGGTACCGCCAAACCCTAGCCAAAGTTGCTGGATCTGTCACGACCGGGCCAGCCGGACGCTTCGGCCTAGCTCCGCTTCAACGTCTGACCTCGTTTCCGCTGGTCAGTACATGATGCGTCCGGCTCATTCATCGCGGAGCGCCGCCCACGTCGCCCAGGGACTCGGCGACACGAACGCCCAGGTCAAAACGGCGCCTCACCGGCGAGCGATGACGGAGATCGATCCGCCGCCCCCGCTTCCGGGGTGGGGTGCTCCTGGTCATCGCCATATCGTTCTTCGGCTTGATGAGCGCCGCCGAGATGTGGCAGGGCATGCAGGCCTGGGGTCTTCGTGGTGGGCACGGCGGCTGTTGTCGGGTACGTCCGGGAATGGAGCGTCCCGGCTGTTCGGGGCCGGGGCACCGCCGAGCCGGTCATGGTTCGGCTTCCCAGAAAGTCTCTATCCAACCCTAGTATGCTCTGAGTTGTGGTAGCTTAGGGAGTGTTAGAGTAGCTAGCATGATGCAGGAGCTGCTCACGGCGGACGACGTCGCGGACCGGCTCGGGCTGCATGTGCGGACGGTGCGCAACTACATCCGGGACGGGCGGCTGCCGGCCGTCCGGGTCGGTAAGCAGTACCGCATCGCTCGTGCGGACCTCGAGGCGTTCACCGGCCTGCCGGCGGAGACCGGTGACCCGGAACCGGCCACCGGGCACCTGCGGGCCGAGGTGTCGAGCGTGGTGGAGATCGATGCGATCAGCCCCGCCACGGCTCGGCGGGTGAGCAACCTGCTGGGCAGCGTGACCACCCAACCCCGGGACGGGGACGAGCGGCTGCACCTCAAGATGATCTACGACGAGGAGCGGGCGAACCTGAAGATCGTCATCGTGGCCGGCCTGGCCGGCAGCGCGGACATCTTCGGCCTGATCGGCATGGTGATGGGGGAGACGGAGACATGAGCGAGATCTACCGGTCCGAGGCCGGGAGGCAGCTGCTGGGCCGGAACTACCGGGCTGCGCTGGAGTCCTGGCCGGTCGACAACGAGCACCTGCGGCTGCCGACGCCCGAGGGCGAGACGTTCGTCGTCGCGTCCGGTCCGGACCACGCCCCGCCGTTGGTGCTGATCCACGGCTCGGGCAGCAACGTGACCCAATGGCTGGACCGGATCGCCAACCTGGCGGAGCACTTCCGGGTCTACGCCGTCGACGTGATCGGTGAGCCCGGGTTCAGCGCGCCGTCCCGGCCGTCTCCGGCGTCGGACCGGTACGCCGTGTGGATGGATGCCGTCCTGGATGCTCTCGGGCTGCACGGGCCGGTGCCGATCATGGGTATCTCCCTCGGCAGCTGGCTGGCGCTGGACTACGCGACGCGTCGCCCGGACCGAGTGCAGCGCCTGGCGCTGTCCTGCCCGCCTGGCCTGGGTCCGCCGAAGAAGGGCTACCTGCTCAAGGCCGTCCTGCTGAGCCCGTTCGGCCGCTGGGGACGGCGCAGGGTCGTCGCCGGGATGCTCGGACCCGGACTGGCCGGCATGGGCCCGGCCGGCGCGGACGCGGTCGTCGAGCAGGTGCAGCTGGTCTCGGCGAACTTCCGGTACCGGCCCGGTGACCTGCCCGTGTTCGACGACGACGCGTTGCGACGGCTGACGATGCCGGTGCACGTTCTCGTCGGGGAGGCCGACGTCATGTGGGACGCCGCCGTGACCAAGCAGCGGCTCGAGGCCCTCGCGCCACGGGCGACGGTGCAGATGCTGCCCGGCGTCGGTCACCTCGTCCCCGCCCGGACGGCCGCGGATCTGGAGTTCCTGACCGGCCCGTAGCCCGGGACCGGCACGACCTGACCGGCCCGGGGGCCGGGGATTGTGGCCCGCGCGGGGCTCTCCGACGTCGATGTCGGGAATGTCGGTGTCTCCGCACGTCAGAGGCCTCGGAGGCGGTCGACGCCCGTTCCCGGAACCGTTGAGCGCGTCCCGTAGGGTCCGCCGATGGCTTCCAACAGCATGACCGACACGGAGACCACGACCACCGAGGACGAGACCGCGACGGTCGACACCGCGGCCACCGACACGGCGGCTGCTGACACCGCGGGCACCGACACCGCGAGCACCGACACCGCGAGCACCGACACCGCGAGCACCGACACCGCGTCCACCGACGCCGAGACCGCGGAGAACCGGACGGAGGCCACCCCCGCGTCGAGCACGTCGGACGAGACGGCCGCGACGTCCGCGAACGAGACCGCCGGGACCTCCCCGGCCGCCGAGACCACGCCGACCACGACGGGGCCGTCCGGGAGTTTCGTCACCGGGGCGCTCGCTCTCGTCAGCGCCGCGCTCGGGCTGGCGTCGCTGACCGGCACCTCGCTCGGCGACATGATGCGCGCCCGGGAGGAGCTGCTCGGCCAGATCACGGCCGCGACCGGCGGGCAGATCGACCAGATCCAGGCCCTCTACGGCTCCCCGTGGCACACCGTCGCCCTGGTGAACGGGACGGTGGCGGTGCTCGCCCTGATCGTCGGCGCGGTCCTGCTGGGCGTGCGTGGACGCGCGGCCGGGACGCCGAACTGGGTGAAGGCGGTGGCGCTGGGCGGCACGGTCCTCGGCGTGATCGGCCTGCTCATCTCGGGCGGGATGTACCTCGATCTGTTCGCCGCCGCGCCGCAGCTGCCCGCGATGCCGGGTCTCGGCGGCTGAGCGGTACCGCTACCGAAGTCGGGTTCCTCTGCTGGTCCGGGGCATCCGGACCGGCAGGTCCTCGGCGGGACGGTCGCCCTCGCGCTCGCCGGCGCGGACAATGATCCGGCTCCGGCCGCGCGTCGCATGTCGTCGCCCGCCGGACCCGGTGATCACATCGCCGCCGTGATCCGGCGCTGCTAGGTTCGCCGTCCTGGCACGACGTCTGGGAGGTTCGGCGGTGATCGTGTTACGTGCGTTGACGGTCGACGACTGGGCGCAGTGGAGGGACCTGCGCCTGGCATCGCTCGCCGACGCCCCGGACGCGTTCCACTCGCGGCTCTCCGACTGGATCGGAGCGAGCGAGCCGCAGTGGCGCGACCGTCTCGACACCCCCGGGCGGTGTTGGGCCGCGGATCTCGACGGCCGTCCGGCGGGGATGGTGTGCGGGATGCCGCCGGACGCCATCGGCGTCTCCGACCTGCTCTCGCTCTGGGTGGCGCCGTTCGCGCGCGGGCACGGGGTCGGGGACGCGCTGATCGGAGCCGTCGTCGACTGGGCCGGTGAGGAGGGCGCCGAGCGTCTCGCGCTGCACGTGGTCGAGGGCAACGACGTCGCGAGCAGCCTCTACCTGCGCAACGACTTCGTCGACCACGGGCGCGTCGTCGGCGTCGCCGACGGGATGGTGGAACGCCGAATGGAGCGGGTGCTCGCCGTGTCACCGGCCGTCGGTCACTGATCACCCCGCCGCGGCCCACAACGCGGCGACCAGCGGCCGTCGCAGATCACTGCGGCGCACGCACAGGCCGATCGTGAACGGCTCCGGTGCCGGATCGGCCGGGACGACGGACAGGCGGTCCCGCACGGCGCTGGTGTCGAGCACCAGTCGCGGCACGACCCCGGTCCCGAACCCCAGCGCGACGAGCGTGAGCAGGCCTTCGTGCCCGTCCGGCTCCGCGGCGATCCGCGGGGTGCGGACCCCGCGCCGGCGCAGCCACTTCTCGGCGGCGTCGCGGACCAGACCGCGGCGCGGCAGCACGAGCGGATCGCCCGGTACATCGTCCTCGCGGTCCTCGCGGTCGCTAGCGGTGACCAGGACGAGGTCGGTGGTCGCGACGGTCCGGCTGGTCAGCCCGTCCGGAAGCCGGGGCGGGATACCGGCCACGGCGGCGTCGACCTCGCCCTCGGCGAGCCGGGCCAGCGCGGCGGCCGCGTCCCCGGTGCTCAGGTCGAGCCCGATCCCGGGGTGCGCTGCGAGCAGCGGGGTGAGCAGGCCCGGCAGCAGCGACTGGCAGGCGGTGACGGTCGCGAACAGGCTCAGCGTCCCGGACAGCGCGGCCGGTTCGAGCGTCGCCTCGCGATAGTCCTGCCACAGCCGCGCCGAGGCCCGCGCGTACTCGCGGAAGCGCTGCCCCTCGTCGGTCAGCGACACCCCGCGCGGGTCGCGGTCGAACAGCCTCGCACCGACGTCGGACTCGAGGCGCTGGATGGTGCGGGTGAGTGTGGACGGGCTGACGTGACGGTCCAGGCTCGTCCGCCCGAAGTTGAGCGTCTCGCACAGGTGCAGGAACAGTTCGAGGTCGCGTTGCTCGTCCCGCACGCTTCCCACCTGCATCCTCCGTCAATCGCAACGCACCGATGCACATGATGCGCTTGCCGCAATGGCGTCCGCGACCGGAGCCTGCTCTCCATGACCCCCACGACGAGCGACCTGTCCTCCTCCGTGTTCACCACCGAGACGATGGCGGTGCCCGGCGGCACCGAGACGATCCTGCGCGGTGGTCGTCACCTGTTCGACCGGCTGCCCGACGCATTCGGCCCCGACACGCCCGGCGGGGTGCGACGGATCGGCGTGCTCGGCTGGGGATCGCAGGGCCGGGCGCAGGCGCAGAACCTGCGCGACTCGCTGGAGGGCACCGGCATCACCGTGGCGGTCGGGTTGCGGCCCGGGTCGTCGTCGGCCGACGACGCCCGCGCGCACGGCTTCACCGAGAGCGACGGCACCCTCGGCGACTGGCTCGACGTCGCCGCGACGAGCGACCTGGTGATCCTGCTGATCGCCGACGCCGCCCTCGCCGCCCACCACGAGGAGATCGTCGCGGCGCTGGAGCCGGGCGCGGTGATCGGGCTCTCGCACGGGTTCCTGCTCGGGCACCTGCGGGCGACCGGCGGGGACCTCCCGGCCGGGCACGCCGTGATCGCCGTCTGTCCGAAGGGGATGGGGGACTCGGTGCGACGGCTGTACCTGCAGGGTTCCGACGTCGACGGGGCCGGTATCAACTCCAGCGTCGCCGTGCACGCCGACCCGGACGGGCGGGCGACCGACATCGCGCTCGGCTGGTCGGTCGCGCTCGGCTCGCCGTACACGTTCGCCACCACCCTGCGCGACGAGTATCTCTCCGACATCGTCGGTGAGCGTGCGATCCTGCTCGGCGCCGTGCACGGGCTCGTCGAGTGCCTGCACCGGCATTTCCTGCTCGCCGGCGACGACCCGGTGACCGCCTACGAGCGCTCCTGCGAGAACGTCACCGGCCCGATCGCGGCCACGATCTCCCGCGACGGCCTGCCCGCGGTCCGTGCACGGTGCGGCGACACCGACGCGTTCGACTGCGCCTACACCGCGGCCTACCGCCCGGCCCGAGACCTGGTCGCCGAGATCTACGACGAGGTCGCCGACGGTACCGAGCTGCGCAGCGTGATCCTCGCCGAGCAGCGCCTGGCCGACCGCCCGCTGAGCCGGATCGGTGGCACAGCGATGTGGACGGCCGGTGACGAGGTCCGTGCCCGCCGCGGTACCCGCGACCTGCCGATCGACCCGCTGACCGCCGGCCTGTTCGTGGCCACGATGACCGCGCAGATCGACGAGTTCGCCGCTCGCGGGCACGCGTGGTCGGAGATCGTCAACGAGTCGGTGATCGAGGCCGTGGACTCGTTGCTGCCCTACATGCACGCCCGCGACATCGCCTACATGGTCGACAACTGCTCGCGCACCGCCCGGCTGGGCACCCGGCGCTGGGGCCCGCGGTTCCAGTCCGCCTACGAGCAGGTGGTGCTCCCGGCCGCGGTCGGCCCGGCCGACGCCGGACTGGTCGGGGCGTTCATCGGCAACCCCGTGCACCAGGCCCTCGCCGCCGCGGCGAAGCTCCGCCCGGCCGTGGACATCTCGGTGGTCTGAGCCTCGTCCGGGCCCAGGACGTGCGGGACTGTCAGGGGTCGGGCCTACGTTCGGGTGCATGACGTCGAGTGCGGTGTGGGCGAGCCCGGCGTCCCGGGTGGGGGCGCCGGGCATCATCGTGGTTGAGCGGGCGATCCGGGCGTCCTGGTCGCGCGAGACCTGCGACGAGTGCGACGTCGATGCCTGGTCGCCGGAGAACCCGGCTCGCGGGCAGTGCGGTTCGACGGCCCTGACGGTGCACGACCTCTTCGGCGGTGCGTTGCTCCTGGCCGAGGTGTGGTGCCCGGACGGCCGGTGGCAGGGCTACCACTGGTGGAACCGGCTGCCCGACGGGCGGGAGCTGGACCTGACACGGGAGCAGTTCGGCCCGGACGAGGTCGTGCAGCTCCCACGGGTCATCGACCGGCCGCCCGGGCGGCCCCGGCGCTGTGCCGCGCAGTACGAGCTCCTGCGCGACCGGGTCCTCACCACGCTGGGCTGAGGATCTCACTCGCCGACCGCGCCGTCGATGCCCTGGCTCAGAACGGGTTCCCGGCCCGGCCCGGGCCTACATCGACAGCAGGCGGTCGAACAACTCCCGGTAGCGCCGCAGCGCGACCCGGAGGTTCTCCGTCGAGCCCTCCTCGTCGGACCAGGCCTGCTCCAGGTCGGCGCGCTGGTTGCGGAACATCCAGGACAGCTCCTCGAGCAGGTCACCGACCAGCTCGTCGGCCTGCTCGACGGCTTCCCGGGGCCGGTCGACGAACTCGCCCTGCACCGCGTTCCACCGGTCGCGGAACGACTCCGCCCGGTGCGGGCGCATCACCGGGACCGGCTCCTCACCGGGCGTTCCGGCTCCGCCCGGTGCGCCGCCGGCGCGGCCCTGATCCGGCGGTCCCGGTTCGTGCCGCGGGTCGTGCACCGGGGATCCGTCGTGCACCGGGGGTCCATTGTGTTCCGAGGGTCCGTTGTGTTCCGGGTGGCCGGGGGGAGCCGGCATCCGCCCACGAGCGGGGTCGGCGTACCCGCCCCGTGGGCCGTCGCCCGGCCCACGCGGTCCGGGTGGGCCATTCGGCCCGCCCGGACCACCCGGGCCACCCGGGCCCGGGGGGGGGGGGGGGTCCCGGCCCGGGGGGCGGGCGCCCGGCCCTGGGGGGGGGGGTGGGCCATGCGGCCCGCCCGGACCACCGGGTCCTCCCGGACCCGGTGGGCGCTGCTGGTCCCGTCGCGGGTCGTAGCCCGCCGGTGGGGTCGAGGTGCGACCCGGACCCGGAGGGGCTCCGCCCCCCTGCCCGGGTTCCTGGCGCGGGTACCCGCCGGGGGCGCCGCCAGGTCCTCGCTGTTCGCCCGGGTAACCGTCCGGTGCTTGCTCCGGATACCCGCCCGGTCCGCCTGGCCCCTGCCCGCCTGGCCCCGGTCCGCCTGGCCCCGGTCCGCCTGGTCCCGGTCCACCAGGTCCAGGAGGAACTTGCCGGGGATCCGGCCCGCCGGGCCCGCGTCCGTAACCGGGGTCTCCGACCGGGCCGCCCTGCGATCGATCGTATCCGGGGTCGTCGAACTCGGGGTGTGCCCCCGGGGAGAGATCCGGCCCGCCGCCGTGCCGGCCGGGCGTGCCGGGGTCGTTCCCCGGCTCGTCGTGCCCGAACTCGTCGCGCCCGGAGCCTTGGCGCTCACTCCGGTCAGATCCGGGCCCGCCTGGTCCGGGATCGGCGTGCTGCGGGTCGCCCGGATCCGATCCGACGCGGTGCCGGCCGGCGTCGTCCCGGCCGCGGGCGGTGCCGTCGTCGAGGTCCGACAGGTCGGCCCACTCGGGTGCCGGATGTTGCGTCGTGCGCGACGCGTCGGGGTCGTTGGCGCCCCCGCCGTCGCGATCTCCCTGACTCACTGCCGTTCCCCGTCCTGCTGCGTGTCACGGCCCGGCTGCGGGTCGCGGTGTGCCCGTCCGCGGTCCCCGTCGCGGTCACCCGGACGGTCCGTGCCGCCGTCGTCGAGCAGCGCGTCGACCAGTGCGCGGTAGGACGTCATGGCCAGCCGCAGGTCGTCGGTGCTCGCGCGTCCGACGCCGTGCGCCTCGGCGATCCGGCGGGCCTCCCGGTAGTGCTCGACGGCCTCGGGGTGGTCCACCGAGACGTCGGCGGCCCGCTGGTCGAAGTCCTCCACCGGGTATCCGCGGTCGCGCATGATCGCGACGACGAGACCGTCGGCGTTGCGTATCGAGCCGGCCGGGTCGTCCGAGAACGCTTGCTGCAGACGCGTCCAGTGCTGCCGGTAGCGCTCGCGCTGATCCGGCGCCAGCGGGCGGATCTCCAGAGTCTCCCGCCGCTCGCGCCGTTCCTCGAGCTCCTTCTCCGCCTCGCGCCGGTTGCCGGTCGTGTCCACGGTGCGGTCGTACTCGGATCCGAACTGCTCGCGCAGATGCGTGCCACGGCGTTGCCGGATCAGCAGGATGGCCCCCAGTACCAGCAACACCACGACCACGATAAGAATGATCACTACGGTCGAACTCACCCGCGTACCCCTCGTCCGCCGTTGGAGTCAAGCGGCTCAGGGTTCCGCCCGGACGACGGTGAGCACAATCGACCGCACGGCGTAACCGTCTAGGTCTGGTCGCGGCCGGTCGTCCGACTCTCCTTGAGCAGGTCCCGGATCTCGATCAGCAGCTCCACGTCGGTCGGCTCGGCCTGCCCGGTCTCCTCGCCGCGGCGCCGCCGGTCCTGGATCGCCTTCAGCGGGTGGACGACCAGGAAGTACACGACCGCCGCGGTGATCACGAAAGTGATCACCTGGTTGATGAAGCTGGCGTAGTCGAACGACACGTCGTTGACGACGAACCTGCCGGCCAGCTCACCGCCGCCGGAGAGCAGTTGGATCAACGGCTTGAGGAACGCGGTGGTGAACGCCGTGACCACGGCGGTGAACGCGGCACCGATGACGACCGCGACGGCGAGGTCCACGACGTTGCCGCGCAGCAGGAAGTCCTTGAAACCCTTGAGCATGTGCCGGTTCCTCTCGTCCGCTGATGGCCGTGGGCGGACGGCGTGGAGATCCGGACCCGCCCCCGGCCGGAGGACGAGGATCGCACTGACTCCCACCGTGGCGCGATATCCACACCGGTCCCTCGACCACCGAGATGTCGATCGTCACCGGGTTCGGTGCCGGCGCCGCCGCACCGCCGCGGCCAGCCCGTCGAGCAGCTCCGCGGTGGTGTCCCAGGACAGGCAGGCGTCGGTGACCGAGCGTCCGTAGTCCAGGTCCGGGCCGAGGTCCTGGCGGCCCTCGCTCAGGAAGCTCTCCATCATCACGCCGGTGACGCCGCGCTCGCCGTCCGCGATCCGGTCCGCGATCTCGCGGACGACCCCGGCCTGGCGGACGTGGTCCTTGCCGCTGTTGCCGTGGCTGGCATCGATCACCACCCGCTCCGGGAGCCCGGCCGCGCGCAGGCGCTCCGCCGCCGCCTCGACGTCCTCGGCGGAGTAGTTGGGTCGCTCACCCCCGCGCAGGATGACGTGCGCGTCCGGGTTGCCGGTCGTGGTGACCAGGGCGGCCAGACCGTCGGCGTTCACGCCCATGAACACGTGCGACGCCGCCGCGGCGCGGATCCCGTCGACGGCCGCGCCGACGTCGCCGTCGGTGCCGTTCTTGATCCCCACCGGCATGGACAGCCCGCTGACCAGCTGGCGGTGCACCTGACTGGCCGCGGTGCGCGCGCCGATCGAGCCCCAGGTGACGGTGTCGGCGATGAACTGCGGGGTGATCGGATCCAGGAACTCGCAGCCGACCGGAAGGCCGAGCGCGGAGATGTCGAGCAGCAGCCGGCGCGCGGTGCGCAGGCCCCGGTTGACGTCGAACGTGCCGTCCAGCCCGGGGTCGTTGATCAGGCCCTTCCACCCGACGGTGGTGCGCGGCTTCTCGAAGTAGGTGCGCATCACGACGCACAGCTCGTCGCTCACGGTCGCGGCGTGCGCGGCCAGGCGGTGGGCGTAGTCGAGCGCGGCGGCGGGGTCGTGCACCGAGCAGGGGCCGACGACGACCAGGAGCCGGTCGCCCCCTGATCCCGACGAATCCGGGCCGTCGAGCACGCGGGTGACCTCGGCGCGTCCGCGGGCGACCGTCTCGGCCGCCGGCGGCTCGCAGGGAAGCTCCTGGCGCAGCAGCGCCGGTGAGAGCAACGGGCTGACGCGCGCGATCCGCCGATCGTTCAGTGTTCGATCGTTCAGGGCTCGATCAGCCGGCACTCGATCGCTCGGAGCTCGATCGTCGAGGGGCTGGGTGTCCAGTAGGGACGGGGACATCGGGTGGGTCCTCTCCCGGACCGCCCCGATCACCTCGCCGAGCCGGCCCGTGGGTTCCGGCTCGTGGGGATGGAGGTCAGCGCAGCATGACGCAGGCCGACCCATCCCGGGCCGGCTCGCCAAACCAGTAACCGCGCAGCACGAACCGATCATAACCACCGACCGCCCGCCCGTGTACCAGGGTCTGACTTTGCTCTGCGCACCCAGGCGCGCCCCGAGCTCGCGCCCGTTCCCGCAGCTCAGCGCCTCGGCCGGGGCGGTGCGCCGAGGTGCGCAGAGCAAAGGGGGACCACACCGGTGACCCGTCGCACGATCGGACGGCGCCGGGCGGGCGAGGTATACCGGACCCATGCGGATCGCCCTGGCCCAGATCTCGTCCACCCGTGACCCGTCGGAGAACCTCGCGACCGTGCGGCGGCAGACCCGGGCCGCCGCCGGCGCCGGGGCGCGGCTGGTGGTGTTCCCGGAGGCCACGATGTGCTGTTTCGGCGTGAAGCTCGGCCCGGTCGCGGAGCCGTTGGACGGGCCCTGGGCGTCCGGCGTGCGCGAGGTCGCCGCCGAGGCCGGGGTGACCGTGGTGGCCGGAATGTTCACCCCGTCCGGCGACGGCCGGGTCCGCAACACGCTGCTGGTCACCGGCGGCGGGGTGGAGGCGCATTACGACAAGATCCACATGTTCGACGCGTTCGGGTTCGCCGAGTCGGACACGGTCGCGCCCGGCGGGCACCCGGTCGCGGTCGACGTCGACGGCACCGCGGTCGGGCTCACCACCTGCTACGACATCCGCTTCCCGGAGGTCACCCGCCGCATCGTGGATGCCGGC
>JAKDNL010000793.1 GCA_030451825.1 Pseudonocardia sp.
GGGCGAACACGTGCGGGTGCCGCCCGACCAGCTTGTCCACCAGACCGGACGCGACGTCGTCGATGTCGAACGGGGCGTCGTCGGCCTCCGCGGCGACCCGGGAGTGGAACAGCACCTGGAGCAGGACGTCGCCGAGCTCCTCGCGCATCTCGGTCCGGTCGCCGTCCTCGATCGCCTGGTGGAGCTCGTAGCACTCCTCGACCAGGTAGCGCAGCAGCGACGCGTGGGTCTGCTCGGCGTCCCACGGGCAGCCGCCGGGCGAGCGGAGCCGGTCCATCACCGCCACCGCGTCGAGCAGGCCCACCCCGGCCGGACCGGACGGTGCCGTCATCAGCACGACGTCGGTGCCGGGCAGCGTGGCGGGATCGGTGCCGTCCCACGGCTGCGCACCGGCCGCGCGGGCGAGCTCGTCCGGCACGTCCGGACCGGCCAGCACCCGATGCGCGCCGCGCAGCGCGGGCAGCGCCGCGGCCGGCAGCATCGCGGCCTGCCGCGGGCAGTGCACGACGGTGGCGGGCACGCTCAGCCCGCCGAGGCGGCCGGGATGATCTGGCCGACCTGCGTGGCGTCCGGCGCGACGGTCAGCATCACCGGGTCCCAGACGCCGTAGCGCGGGTTCACCGTGACCCCGGCGCGCTCGGCCGTCGGAGCGAGCAGCCGGATACCGGCCTCGGCGAGGGTCTCCTGGTCGATCCGGCTGGCCGCGGCCGGCCCGGAGGGCGGGGCGTCGGTGCGCCGCTCGGTCACCCGGACCACGACCCAGCCCTGCTCCGGGGACAGCTGGAACAGCGCGGTGGCCCCGGCCGGGATCCCGATCAGCGGGGTGGCCGCGGCCTGCGGGGTGCTCGACGGGCGGATCTGCAGGCCGCGCTGCGCGGTGCTCGCCCCGGCCAGGGCCTGCTCGGCCCGCGCACCACCGGCGGCCAGGGCGCGGGCGATCTGCTCGGCCTCGTCGCGGGTCTGGGCGATCGCGACGTCGGCGGTGACCGCCAGGCCGTCCACCTGCCGCTCTGCCAGCCGGGTCGCGATGAGCTGGTCGCGGACGGACTCGCGGGTGCCACCGGGCTCCAGGATCGAGCGGGCGAGCACCTGCTCACCGCCGGCGGCGGCCACGGCGGCATCCACCTCGTCCTCACGCACCACGATGTTCTGCTCGGCGGCGGCACGGGCCAGCAGGTCGTGCAGGACCATCTGGCTGACCACCGCGCGGCCGACGTCGGCCTCGGCGAAGCCACGGGACTTCAGGCTGTCGAGCAGCTCGGGCCGTCCCAGCGCCGCCGTGATCCGCGGCTGGACCTCGGAGAGGGCGAGCGTGTCGGAGCCGATCACGGCCGCGGCGTCCACCCGGCTGGGACCGCTGCCGCATCCGCCGACCAGGGCTCCGACGATCACCGTGGCCGCGATGAACTTGCCCGTCCGTGTGCGCACGACGGTCACCTTCTCACGCGAGTGTGGCAGCGATCTCCCCCCGGTCGTCCTCTCCGGCCGTCGCGGTATCCGGCGCTCTCCCCGCAGCGGGCTCCGTCTCAGCCCGTCGGTGGGGTGCCGAGGTGGGCGTACTCGTCGCGCAGTACGCGTTTGAGGATCTTGCCGCTGGCGTTGCGCGGGAGCTCGTCGACGAACACGACGTAGCGGGGCCGCTTGTAACCCGCGATCCGCTCCCGGCAGTAGGCGATCACGTCGTCCCCGGTCAGGGTGGCGCCCAAGCTCAGTACGACGGCCGCGCACGGCGTCTCGTCCCAGGTCGGGTCCGGGACCCCGATCACCGCGGACTCCTGGATGTCCGGGTGGTCGGCCAGCACGTTCTCGATCTCGGCCGGATAGATGTTCTCCCCGCCGGAAAGGATCATGTCCTTGGTCCGGCCGATGATGTAGATGAACCCGTCGGCGCTGATCCGCGCCAGGTCACCGGTGCGGCACCACCCGTCGACGAACGTCTCCTTGGTCGCGTCGGGCTTGTCCCAGTACACCCCGCAGACGGACGGGCTACGCGTCCACAGCTCGCCGTCGGACTCCGGGGGCAGCGTCTCCAGCGAGGCCGGATCGACGATCTTGATCTCGGTCAGCGGCAGTGGACGCCCGACGCTGGTGCGGTGCTCGTCGAGGCGTTCCGGGTCCATCGCGGTGCTCATCGCGCCGCCCTCGGTGAGCCCGTACACCTGCTCCATCCGCACCTGCGGGAAGCGCGCCCGGATCCGGTCCACCGCCCAGCCCAGGATCGGCGAGCCACCGGTGACGACGCGGCGCAGGTCCGGCACGTCGACCCGGTCCAGCTCGGACCAGGACATCCACTGGTAGATCGTGGCCGGCAGCAGGAACACGTCGGTGCATCGGTGGTGACGCAGCACCTCGACGATCCGGTCCACGGTCAGCCCGGTCGAGCGCATGTGCACCACGTGACCGCCGGAGAGCAGCACCGGCAGCACGCAGTCCTCGAACCCGGAGACGTGGAACATCGGCGTCGTGCCCAGGTGCGTCGAACGCTCGTCGTAGCGCCAGTAGAG
>JAKDNL010000168.1 GCA_030451825.1 Pseudonocardia sp.
GGAGCGGGGCCGGACGTCGGCGGGACGGGCGCCGGCGGGAGGGTGTCGGTGGGGGCGTCGGCGGCGGTGCTCCCTGCTGTACTCACTGTGGTCCCTTCGATCCGGTGGTGGACACGGACACCCGCGGGGTCCGGGTCAGGGGCAGCTCGCCCAGGACCTCATCGACCCGGGAACGCACATCCGAGCGTGCGTCGCCGCCGGTGCTCCGGCCCTGGGCGCGGACCGTGACCTTGCGCGCGGATGCGGTGACGGTGGCACCGGCGACCGAGTCGGCCGCGCGGACCCGCCGGCCGACGAGCCGGGCGAGCACCCTGGGGGCGGTGGTGACGGTGATGCCCGCCGACGGCGAGCGGAGCGTGATGTCGTGCCGGCGGGCCAGCAGCCCGATCAGCAGCAGGATCAGCCCGACGACGCCGACGCCGATCGCGATCCAGAGCACCGGACCGGCGGTCCAGAGCGTGGTCTCCAGCGACTGGCGCCAGGCCGAGAAGGGGACGAGCAGGCCGGTGGACGCGGGGTTCACCCACGCCGCGACGACCTCGACGACGACGATCACGCCGACCGCTGCCACCACGAGGCTGAGCAGTGGCGCGAGTAGGCGGAGCAGAACCCGCATCGCGTTCCTCCGTAGGGGTTTGGGGTGTGCGGTGCCGGCTACTGCACGCGTGGGGACTCGGGGACGGTGTCGCCCTGCAGGGCGTCGACGTCCACCGACAGGGAGCGGACCTGCTGCCCGGTGATCCGATCCAGGTCGCGGGTGATCCGCTCGCGGACGTCGGCGACGGTCGAGCGGATCGGCGACGGGTAGCTCAGTGCGAGGTGCAGCCGGACGTCGAGGCCGTCGGCGCCGGTGCTGATCTTCGCGCTGGGACCGGCATCGCCGACGCCCATACCGGCCACGGTGCGCGACCGGTGCCGGGTGCCGGGCGCGCGGTCGGCCGCGTGCTCGACGATCTTGCGCAGGACCGACGGGGCGATCTCGAGCGTGCCGCGCTCGCCGGCGTCGGCGAGTTCGACCCCGCCGACGCCGGTGCCGCTGCCGCCGCCGGTCATCGGTCCTTGCCCCGGCCGAGCACACCGCTGACGTCGAGCTCGCCGTCGAGCACACGGCCGACGACGAGACCGACGGCGCCGAGGATGATCGCGATGATGAAGGCGACGAAACTGCCGGTGGCGCCGACGACGCCGAGAAGGAGACCTGCCAGCAGGCCGGTCTGGGTGGCGTTCATCTGGTTCTCCTAGGGAGGAAGGGGCCCCACGTCGGGTGGGACCGGTGGCTGGTGCCGGGCCGGGGTCGGCCTAGTCGACCCGCCGGTGGCGGCGGCGGTGGATGGTGCGGATCAGGGCGACGAGCACCCTGGTCGGCAGCGGCAGGTCCTGGACGATCTCGACCGGGGCGTCGTAGCGGTCCGGCTCCCTGGTGGGGTCCGATGCCGCCGCCCCGGCGGCGAGGTCGCGATAGTGCGCGAGCCCCGCGACGAAGACCTCCGGGTCCCCGCCACGATCGGGATGGTGGGTACGGACGAACGAGCGGTACGCCGCGCGCTGCCGGGGGCTCAGCCCACTCGACCCGTCGGCCGCGTCGTACGCGTCCTCGCTCATCCGCCTCCACCGCTTCCCGGACCCGGCCCCGGGCTCACGGCCCGATCTCGACCGGGGCGGGGTCGTCCGACTCGTGTCCTGGAACCTCCACGTCGGAGACGGTGATGTCCACCGGTACCCCGCCGCAGAGCGCCGAGACGGTCGTCCTCAGCGTCGCGACGACGCCGGGGATCGGGCGGTCCAGCCGGAGCACGACGGCGAGCTCGACCGGTTCGCCCGGTCGCCCGACGTGCACCCCGACCAGCCGCCGTCCCGGCAGGAACGTGGCCACCGCACCGAACGCGCCGCCGTCGAGCCGGGCCACCGCCGGGTGCGCGATGACCGCGTCCGCGACGAGCTGCGCGAGCTCGGCCGGGTCCGCGACCGGTGCGTCCGTGGGAGTGGGGGTGACGGTCACCGTGTTCGTGTCCTTCTCACTCGACCCGGGCCGCGGCGGCCGGGGCCGGGGTCTCCGGGGTGTCGTCGTCGTCCTCGGCGAAGTGGATGTCGTTCACCGAGATGTTGACCTCGATGACCTCGAGTCCGGTCATCCGCTCGACGCCACCGATCACGTTGCGGCGGACCGCGCGGGCCAGCTCGACGATCGAGGCGCCGTACTCGACGACGACGTCGAGGTCGATCGCGGCCTGCTTCTCGCCGACCTCGACCGCCACGCCCGCGACGCTGGACGCGCCGGTCGAGCTGCCGCCGGGGATGCGCTCACGGATCGCGCCGAACGCGCGCGAGGCGCCGCTACCCATGGAGTGCACGCCGGATACCTCACGTGCGGCGATGCCGGAGATCTTCTGGACGACCGAGGCGGCAATGGTCGTCCTGCCCTGGGTGGTGTCGTCGCCGAGGCGGGCGGGAGAGGCTCCGCCGGAGGTCGCCGGGGTACTGCTGGAGGTGCTCGAGGTGCTGGAGGTCATGTCCCGCTCCTTCTCCTTCGTAGTCGGGCCGTACGTGGGTGTGATGCCCGATGCGGCGACTTCCTCACGCGATATCACCCGTTCGGAGGGTCGACGGGCGATCTACCACTCGACCGGGCGTATCGGAGGAAGAGCGAGCCGTCCTCCTCCAGGGCTCCGGCCAGCCGCATCGACCGCGGTGGCGCCGGGTCGGAGACGGCGGTGCGCCCGGCCCGTCCGGCTGCCAGCAGCGGGCTCAGGGTCAGGCACAGCTCGTCCACCAGGTCCGCCGCGACCATCGCACCGAGCAGGGTCGGCCCGCCCTCGCAGAGCACCCGGTGCAGGCCCCGGCGGGCGAGCTCGGCGAGCAGGGTCGCCGGGCGCAGGTCGGTCAGCGCCGCGACGTCACCTCCCGCGTCGGCCAGGGCGGTGCGACGGTCGGGCGGCGCGTCGGCGGTGGTGATCACGATCGGAGCGGTGCGGGTGTCGGTGAACAGCCGCGCACCCGGGTCGAGCTCCGCGGACCCGGTGACGACGGCGATCGGCGGCGGGAGATCGCCCGCGCCCCGGCGGGCGCCGCGGTAGTCCTCGGCGCGCACGGTCCCGGCACCGACCAGGATCACGTCGGCCCGGGTGCGGAGCAGGCCGAACACCCGGCGGTCGGCGTCCGAGGCGAGACCGCCGGACCGTCCGTCGACCTCCACCGCACCGTCGAGGGAGCTGACCATGTTCGCCCGGACCCAGGGCCGGGCCCCGGCGTCCCCGGCCGGCGGGTGCGGGTAGCGGGCGGCGAGCCACGCGTCCGACCCGTCGTCGGGCCAGTCGTCCGGATCGCCGGAGCCGGAGCCGGAGGGACCGAACGGGCCGGGGATGTGAAACAGATCGCGCACGCCGCGCATCTCAGCATGTCGCCTCCGATGCCGGTCGCGAGGCGTCGATCGAGCGCGGACTGGGTGTGTGCTCCCAGGGTTGCCTCACTTATGGTGAGGGCTGCCGACCACGACCGAGGGAGACCCATGGGACCGGGCGTATGAGGGCGAGCACGTGACCGCGACGGCGGAGCCCACGTCCGGCAGCGCGCCGGGGACCGGTGTGCCGGCGTCACCACGTCCGCGGTCGACGATGCGACGACGTCGCCTGATCGGCCTGACCACGCTGCTCGTCACGCTGGTGCTGGCCGTGCTGGCCAGCATCGCGATCGGCACCAAGGTGATCCCGTTCGGTGACGTGTGGGGCGCGCTGGTCGCACCTGCCGGCGGTGAGAACGACATCGTCATCCGGGCCCTGCGGATCCCACGGACCGCGCTCGGGGTGCTGGTCGGGGCCGCGCTGGGGCTGGCCGGAGCGCTGGTGCAGGGCTTCACCCGCAACCCGCTGGGCGACCCGGGCCTGCTCGGGGTGAACGCCGGGGCGGCGTTCTTCGTCGTCATCGGGATCTTCATCTTCGGCGTGACCAGCCTGCTCGGCTATGTCTGGTTCGCCTTCGCCGGCGCACTGCTGGCCAGCGTGACCGTGTTCGTGCTCGGTGCGCGGGGCCGCGGCGGCGCCACCCCGGTGACGCTCGCGCTCTCCGGTGCGGCGGTGTCGTTCCTGCTCGGCGCGCTGACCTCGTCGATCGTCCTGATCGACACCGCCACCCTGGACGCCTACCGGTTCTGGAACGTCGGCTCGCTGGCCGGGCGGGACGCCGCGGTGGCCGGCGAGGTCGTCTGGTTCATCGTGATCGGCACCCTGCTCGCGTTGTTCAGCGCTCCGGCTCTGAACGCGCTGTCGCTGGGCGAGGACGTCGCCGCGTCGCTGGGCCACTCGGTGCGCCGGACCCGGGTCCTCGGCATCCTGGCGATCACACTGCTCTCCGGCGCGGCCACCGCGGCCTGCGGGCCGATCGTCTTCCTGGGGCTGGTCGTGCCGCACGTGGTGCGGTCCTTCACCGGGCCGGACTACCGCTGGCTGCTGCCGGCGTCGGCGCTGTCCGGGGCCGTGCTGCTGCTGGGCGCGGACGTGGTCGGACGGGTCGTGGCCCGCCCCGGAGAGCTGCAGGTGGGCATCGTCGTCGCGTTGATCGGGGCTCCGTTCTTCATCGCGCTGATCCGCCGCCGGAAGCTGGCCGAGGTATGACGACGACGGAGGAACCCCGCACGACGACCGTCGAGCCGCGTGTCCCGGGCCGCACCCCGTGGCGGTTCCGCGGGTTCTCCGGGGTCCGGCGCCCGCGCACGCTGCTGGTGCTGCTGGCCTGCGCCGTCGTGCTGGTGCTGGCCGCCGCGGTGAACCTGGGCCGCGGGGACTTCCCGATCGGTCTGGGCCAGGTGCTCGCGACCCTGTTCGGCGCCGGGGACCAGACCTCGGAGTTCATCGTGCTGGAGCTGCGGCTGCCCCGGTCGCTGACCGGCGCGCTGGTCGGCGGCGCGCTGGCCGTCTCCGGTGCGATCTTCCAGTCGATCGCGCGCAACCCGCTGGCCAGCCCGGACATCATCGGCATCAGCTGGGGCGCCAGCGCCGCGGCGGTGTTCGTGATCGTGCTCGGCGGCGGCATGAGCGCCGTCGGCGGCACCTTCGCCGCGGTCGGCCTCCCGATCGCGGCCCTGGCCGGGGGGCTCGTCAGCGCCACGCTGATCTACATCCTGGCCTGGCGCCAGGGTGTCCAGGGCTACCGCCTGGTGCTGATCGGCATCGGCATCAACGCGGTGCTCGTCGCCGCCGTGAACTGGCTGCTGACCGTGGCGCAGATCTACCAGGCCGCGCAGGCGCAGGTCTGGCTCAACGGCAGCCTCAACGCGCGGAGCTGGGACGACGTGGTGCCGGTCGGGGTGGCGCTCGTCGTCCTGGTGCCGCTGGCGATGATCCTGGCGTTCGTCCTCGGCGGGCTGCAGTTCGGCGACGACACCGCCCGCGGCCTGGGCATCCGGGTCAATGGGGCGCGCACGGCGCTGCTGCTGGTCGCGGTCGGGCTGGCCTCGGTGGCCACCGCCTCGGCCGGGCCGATCGCGTTCGTCGCGCTGGTCAGCCCGCAGCTCGCGCAACGGCTGTGCCGGACCCCTGCCCCGCCGCTCGCGGTGTCGATGGTCCTCGGCGCCGGGCTCGTGGTGGTCTCGGACGTGATCGCCCGCACCGCGTTCCCCGGGACCGAGCTGCCGGTCGGCATCATCACGGCCGTGCTCGGCGCCCCCTACCTGATGTTCCTGCTCGCTCGTCACCGCCGGGAGGCACGTTCATGACCCTCCAGAGCGCCCATGGGGCCTACCTCGCGGACGCCCGCGCCGCGTCGGAGGCGCCGGTCCGGCTGCGCGCCGAGAACGTGCGGCTCGGGTACGGCGACCACGTCGTCGTCGAGGGGCTGGACCTCGACGTCCTGCCCGGCACCGTGACGGCGGTGATCGGCCCGAACGGCTGCGGCAAGTCCACGCTGCTGCGCGCACTGGGCCGCTTGCTCAACCCGATCTCCGGCCTGGTCCTGCTGGACGGCAAGCGGATCGACAAGACCCCCACCCGCCAGGTCGCGAAGGTGCTGGGGATCCTGCCGCAGTCACCGATCGCGCCGGAGGGGCTGACCGTCGGTGACCTGGTCTCGCGCGGGCGGCACCCACACCAGGCCTGGTACCGGCAGTGGTCCAGCGACGACGAGGAGGCCGTGGCCGAGGCGCTGGACTGGACCGGGATCGGCGATCTGGCCGACCGTCCGGTGGACGAGCTCTCCGGCGGGCAGCGCCAGCGCGCCTGGATCTCGATGGCGCTCGCGCAGGGCACCGACCTGCTGCTGCTCGACGAGCCGACCACGTTTCTGGACCTGGCGCATCAGGTCGACGTCCTCGAGCTCATCCGGCGCCTGCACACCGAGGCCGGGCGGACCGTGGTGATGGTGCTGCACGACCTGAACCTGGCCGCGCGCTACGCCGACCACCTCGTCGCCATGCGCGACGGGAAGATCGTCGCCGCGGGCGACCCGTCGGACGTGATCACCGCACCGATGCTGCAGGACGTCTTCGGCCTGCGCGCCCACGTCATCCCGGACCCGGTCACCCAGACCCCGATGGTCGTCCCGATCGGCGGCCACGCCTCCGAGTAGCCCGGGGTGTAGAAAGCCCGGGTGGATCATCTTGCTACGCGTGCGGTGCATGCCGGTAACGGCGTCGACCCGGGGACGGGGGCGATCCGCCGTCCGGTCGTCATGGCCAACTCCTACGCGCTGCCCGACGACCCGTCCGAGCTGGACTGGTCGGACACCGGGACGGCTCTCTACACCCGCAACGGAGGGGCGAACCAGCGGTGGCTGGAGGACAAGCTCGTCGCCCTGGAGGACCCGCGAGGCACCGGCACGTCGGCGGTCGCGCTGGCCTCGGGTGTGGCGGCGTTGCACGCGGTGTTCTTCACGTTCCTGCGCTCCGGTGACCACGTCGTGTCCTCCGACGTCACCTACGTCGCGACGCACCGTCTGCTGACCGAGCTGCTCCCGGACCGCTACGGGATCACCGCGACGCTCGTCGACTCCTCCGACCCCGACGCGGTGCGGGCCGCGATCCGCCCGCAGACCCGGCTCGTGCACGTGGAGACCCCGGCGAACCCGACCACCCGGATCACCGACGTCGAGGCCGTCGCCGCGATCGCGCACTCCGCCGGCGCGCTGTGCTCGGTGGACGCCACGTTCGCCACGCCGGTGCTGGCGCGTCCGCTGGAGCTCGGCACGGACCTGGTCGTGCACTCGCTGACCAAGTACATCAACGGCCACGGCGACGCGATGGGCGGCGCCGTGCTCGGACGCACCGAGCTCGTCGAGCGGGTCCGCGCGGACGCGATGGTCGACGTCGGCGGTGTGATCAGCCCGTTCAACGCCTGGCTGATCAGCCGGGGCGCGGTCACGCTACCGATGCGGATGCGCGCGCACTGCGCGAACGCCCAGGTCGTGGCCGAGTTCCTGGAGGCCGACCCGCGGATCGCCTACGTCGCCTACCCGGGCCTGGCCTCGCATCCGCAGCACGAGCTGGCGACGGCCACCCTGGACGGCGGCTACGGCGGGATGCTCGCGTTCGCCCTCGACGGCGACGCCGACCTGCAGAACCGGTTCGTCGCCGCCCTGCGGATCGTCACCTCGGCGGTGTCGCTGGGCCACGACGAGACGCTGGTCGTGCACGTCGCGGCCGGGGAAAAGGGTCGGGCCGCGCACTTCCCGGAGCCGTTCCGCCGCTACGGGCACCTGCGCCTGTCGGTGGGTCTGGAGGACCCGAGAGACCTCGTCGCCGACCTGTCCCAGGCACTCGACACGGTGATCCCCCGCCGGTAGCCGCTCGCCGGGCCGACGGGCGCCGCCGCCGAGCGCCATCGGGGTGGCGTCAGCTCACGAGCGGGTGGATCGCCCAGAACGCGCACGCGGCGGCGAGCGCTGCGGCCGGGATGGTCAGCACCCAGGCCACCGCGATGTTGCCGGCTACGCCCCAGCGCACCGCGGTGAGCCGCTTCGTGGCGCCCACCCCGAGGATCGACGACGTGATCGTCTGGGTGGTGGAGATCGGCGCCGCGAACGCGAACGCCGTCGTGTAGAGCACGGCCGAGGCGGTCAGCTCGGCGGCGAACCCGCGCGGCGGGTCCAGGTCGATCATCCGCCGGCCGAGCGTGCGCATGATCCGCCAGCCGCCGGCGTAGGTGCCCGCCGACAGTGCCCCGGCCGAGATCAGCACGACCCACCACGGCACGTCGAAGCCCTGGTGGAAGCCGCCGACCACGAGTGCCAGCACGATCACGCCCATCGTCTTCTGCGCGTCCTGCAACCCGTGCCCGAGCGCCATCGCGGCCGCCGAGACGGTCTGGGCGTGCCGGAACCCGCGGGTGAGCCGGGACGGGCGCCCGCGCCGGAACAGCCACAGGATCGCGATCATCACGAGCCCGGCCAGCACGAACCCGACGATCGGGGAGACGACCATCGGGATGATCACCTTCCCCAGCACCCCGGGCCACTGCACTCCGCCGGACGAGGCGAGCGCGGCTCCCACCAGCCCGCCGATCAGCGCGTGCGACGACGACGAGGGCAGCCCGAACCACCAGGTGATCAGGTTCCAGACGATCGCCCCGACCAGGGCCGAGAGCACCACCGCGAGTCCGGAGATGCCCCGTGGCGCGTCGATGATGCCGCTGCCGACGGTGGAGGCCACCGCGGTGCCCAGATAGGCGCCGAGCAGGTTCATCACCGCCGCCATCGCGAGCGCGACCCGGGGAGTCAGCGCGCGGGTCGCGACCGAGGTGGCGATCGCGTTCGCGGCGTCGTGGAAGCCGTTGGTGTAGTCGAAGCCGAGTGCCACGACGATCACCAGGACGACGGCGGCGAGCTCCACTCAGGCTTCCTTGACCGCGATCGACTCGACCGTGTTGGCCACCGTCTCGAACGCGTCCGCGGCGTCCTCGAGGGTGTCGACGACCTCCTTGAGCTTGATCGCCTCCAGCACCGCGGCCGGGTCGGTGATCGGCTCGGCCGGCGAGAGGATGCCGGACAGCACCGCGTGGTAGGCGTCGTCGCCCTCGTCCTCGAGCGAGTTGACCTCGATCCAGTACTCCTGTAGCGCCGACATCTTCTCCAGGCCGGGCATGGCCTTCGCCGTCCGCGCCGCGGCCCGGCGCAACACGTCCACCTGCACGCCGATGCCCGCGGGCAGATCGCCGAGCTTGTAGAGCACGATCCGGTCCGCGGCCTCCTCGATCGCGTCGCACACGTCGTCGAGCGAGGAGGCCAGCCGGTAGATGTCCTCCCGGTCGAACGGGGTGACGAACACCTTGTTCAGCTTGACCATGATCTCGTGGGTCAGCTCGTCGCCGGCGTTCTCGGCGTCCTTGACCCGCCGTGCGATGTCCGGGCGGGCCTGCGGTTCGGCCGCGACGAGCTTCGCGAGCTCGTCCGCGGCGACCACGATGTTCTCCGCCGCGCGGGTGAACAGGGGATAGAACCCGCGTTCGTGTGGTGTCAACCGGAACGCCATGCGTGCTTTCTACGCGACGTGCTCGCGGGGCCTGCGGGCGCCTCAGCCCCGCGCGCGCCCGCGAGGTCCATCAGCCGATCAGCGATCGACCGATGATCTCCTTCATGATCTCGTTGGTGCCGCCGTAGATGGCCTGCACCCGCGAGTCCACGAAGGCCTTTGCGATCGGGTACTCCATCATGTAGCCGTAGCCGCCGTGCAGCTGCACGCAGCGGTCGACGACGCGCTTGAGCAGGTCCGAGGTCCACCACTTGGCCTTGGCAGCGTCGGGCACCGACAGCTCGGCATCGACGTGCTCGCGGATGCACCGGTCCACGAACACCTGCGCGATCGTGACCTCGGTGTCCATCTCGGCCAGCTCGAAACGGGTGTTCTGGAACGTCGACACCGGGCGGCCGAACGCCGTGCGGTCCTTGGTGTACTCCAGCGTCTGGCGCAGCGCGGCGGCCGCACCGGCCGCGCATCCGACCGCGATCGACAGGCGCTCCTGGGCCAGGTTCTGCATCAGGTAGATGAAGCCCTGCCCCACCTGCCCGAGCACGTTCGCGGCCGGCACCCGGACGTCGGTGAACGAGAGCTCGGCGGTGTCCTGGGCCTTCATCCCGACCTTGCGCAGCCGACGCCCGCGCTCGAAGCCCTCCATCCCGCGCTCCACGACCAGGAGCGAGAAGCCCTGGTGCTTGGCCTCCGGGTCGGTCTTCGCGACGACGATCACCAGGTCGGCCATGATCCCGTTGGTGATGAACGTCTTGGAGCCGTTGAGGATCCAGTCGTCACCGTCGCGGTGCGCGTTCGTGGCGATGCCCTGCAGGTCCGAGCCGGTGCCGGGCTCGGTCATCGCGATCGCGGTGATGATCTCGCCGGAACAGAAGCCGGGCAGCCAGCGCTGCTTCTGCTCCTCGGTGGCCAGCCGCAGCAGGTACGGCGCGACGACGTCGTTCTGCAGCGGGAAGCCGATCCCGCTGGCGCCGGCGGAGGAGATCTCCTCGGTCAGGATGGCGTTGTAGCGGAAGTCGTCGACCCCGCCGCCGCCGTAGGACTCGGGTACGGCCATGCCCAGCAGGCCCGCCGCGCCGGCGGCCTTCCAGACCTCGCGGCTGACCTGCCCCTCGTCCTCCCACTGCTCGTGGAGGGGCATGACCTCCTTGGCCAGGAACGTCCGGCACAGGTCGCGGAACGCGTCGTGGTCGGGTGTGAAGATGTCGCGCTGCATGGAAAGGCATTCTCACATACCGACGGGTAACTTTCCCCGGTCGCGTGGGCCGTCGGTGACCCGCCTGGGCCGATAGGGTGCGGCCATGGGGCGGGGCGCATGAACCTTCTGGACGCGGCGGCGAACGTCTGGGACAAGACGGTGACCGGGCACGTGGCGAACCTGCACCGGATGCCGCGCGAGGCCGTCGTCGGTTCACCGTCCGGGATCCTCTACCGCTACCTGCCGCGCTCCGGCGTCGACCAGATCGGCGGGCCGCCGGTGCTGCTCGTGCCGCCGCTGGGTGCCCCGGACTTCGCCTACGACCTGCGCCGCGGCTGCTCGCTGGTGCAGCACCTGCTGCTGGCCGGGCGCACCGTCTACCTGGTCGACTACGGGCCGATGTCGTTCGACGACCGCGGCCTGGGCATCGAGAACTGGGTCGACGACGTCGTGCCTCGGATGACCCGTGAGGTCGCCGCCGAGACCGGCGAGGACGTCGACCTGGTCGCCTGGTCGCTGGGTGGGATCTTCGCGCTGCTCGCGGTCGCCGCGGCCGCCGAGGACAGTGCTGCTCAGGACGGGGCCGCTGCTCACGACGGGACCCGGGGCGGGGTCGGGCCGCTGCCGGTGAACACCGTGACCGTGATCGCCACCCCGGTGGACATCACGAAGGTGCCGCTGATCGCCCCGATCCGGCCACTGGCCCAGATCGCCGGTGGGCGCGTCGTCTCCTCGATCTACCAGGCGATCGGCAGCTTCCCGGCGCCGATGGTGAGCTGGGCGTTCCACCTGACCGCGGTGGACAGGCTGATCACCCGGCCGCTGGCGCTGCTGTCCCGGCTCGACGACCGCGACTGCCTGGCCCAGATCGAGGCCGTCGACCACATGATGGCGAACATGCACGGCTACCCGGGCCGCGCGTTCGGGCAGCTGTTCCACCTGCTGGTGCGCGGCAACGACCTGTCCTCCGGGGCCCTGACGCTGGGCGGGCGCACGATCGCGCTCTCCGCCCTGGACGTCCCGGTGCTGGTCGTGGCCGGCGAGGACGACGTGATCGCGCCACTGAAGTCGGTGCGCCGCACGGTGGAGCTGCTCACCGGCTCGCCGGAGGTCCGGTACGCCACCGCACCGGGCGGGCATCTGGGCGTCCTCACCGGCCGCCGGGCCCGCGACACCACCTGGCTCGAGCTGGACCGGATGCTCGACGACCACGCCACGCCGACCGGCGCCAAGGCCTCCTCCGGCGCCTGATCCGCCCCGGCG
>JAKDNL010000169.1 GCA_030451825.1 Pseudonocardia sp.
GGGCCCCCCGCGGGGTCGAGGCGGGGGGGGCCGGCGCCCCGGGGGGGGTCCCCAATTGCATGCAACCCCACCCCCGGAACCTGCACCCGACCGGTGCGCCGTGCCAGGGTGATCAGGTGTCGATATCCGGTTCGCACCGTCGCGCGGGCACGGTCACGGTCTGGTGGGCCCACCCGCTCGACCCGGGCACCCACCCGGGCCTGGTGTCGCTGCTCGACGCGCACGAGCGGGAGCGGATGGCGGCGCTGCGCCAGGAGACCGACCGGGCCCGCTATCTCGCCGCGCACGCGCTGACCAGGATCGTGCTCGGCGAACACCTGGCCACCGATCCGGCCGGACTGCGCCTGGACCGGACGTGCCGGTGCGGGCAGCAGCACGGCAAGCCCCGCCTGGCCGAGCGCCCGGACTCGCCCGGGTTCTCGCTCACCCACTCCGGGAGCCTGGTCGGCGTCGCGCTGGGGCCGGGGCCGGTCGGTGTCGACGTCGAGCACGGCCGCGCGCTCACCTCGCTGGACGGGCTCGCCGAGCACGTCCTGTCGTCGGCCGAACGCGGGAACGGCGACCTGGACGCGCACACCTTCCTGATCACCTGGACCCGCAAGGAGGCCCTGCTCAAGGCCACCGGCGACGGCCTGTCGAGCCCGATGGACGCGATCACGCTGAGCGGCCCGCGTGAAGCCCCGCGGGTACACGGCTGGGGCGGGGAGCGGCGCGGGCCGATGTGGCTGAGTGACCTGGACACCCCGGAACCCGACCACCCGGCCGCGCTGGCCGGGTTCGGCGCGGGCGCACCGGCCGTCACGACGTGCGACGGCGACGCGGTCCTCGGGCGGTGATGCCCGTCGCGTCCCCGGCCGACCGGGTGCCCGGCGGCCCCGCTCCTTCAGGACTGTCGGTGCCCGGGGCGACAATGGGGACGTGGCGGGAGTCGTGGCCGGAGACCGGGCGGGGAGTGTGACAGGGGGTGTGGCGGGGAGCGTGGCGGGCGGAGCGCGCTGGGTCCTGCACCTGGACATGGACGCGTTCTTCGCCTCGGTCGAGCAGCTGACCCGCCCCACGCTGGCCGACCGCCCGGTGCTGGTCGGCGGTCTCGGGCCGCGCGGCGTGGTCGCCGGGGCCAGCTACCAGGCCCGGGTGTTCGGGGCCCGCTCGGCGATGCCGATGGGTCAGGCCCGTCGCCGCTGCCCGCACGCGACGGTGCTGCCACCGCGGTTCACGCTCTACCAGGCGCTCTCGCACGAGGTGATGGACGTCCTCGGCGCCGCCAGTCCGGTGCTCGAGCCGGTCTCGGTCGACGAGGCGTTCCTGGAACCGCCGGACCTGGCCGGGGCCGACCCCGCGACCGTCACCGCGTTCGCCACCGAGCTGCGCCGCGCCGTCCGCGAGCGGACCGGGCTGCCGGCGTCGGTCGGGGCGGGCTCCGGGAAGCAGCTGGCCAAGATCGCGTCCGAGCTGGCCAAACCGGACGGGCTACGGGTGATCCCGGCAGCGGAGCAGGACGCGGTGCTGGGCCCGCTGCCGGTACGGGCGCTGTGGGGCATCGGGCCGGTGTCCGGCGAGACACTGCGCAAGGTCGGGATCGACACCATCGGCATGCTCGCCGCGACCGACGCCCGCGAGGTCGTGGGCCTGCTCGGCTCCGCGATGGGCTCCGAGCTGCACCGCCTGGCCCGCGGCGTCGACGACCGTCCGGTCGCCCCGCGCGGCGCGGCCAAGCAGATCAGCGCGGAGACCACGTTCGACACCGACCTGACCGCGATGACGGCGGTGCACACGGCCGTCGAGAAGATCACCGCGGCGGTGCACCGCCGGTTGCTCGCCGACGGCCGCGCGGCCCGCACCGTGACGGTCAAGGCCCGTACCGCGGACTTCACGACCACCACCCGCTCGGAGACGACCGCGTTCGCCAGCCGGGAGCTCTCGACCCTGTCGGCGATGGCGCGTCGGCTGGCCGACACCGCCGTCGGCGAGGGCGGGGTGCGCCTGCTCGGGGTGTCCGTGTCGGGGTTCAGCGAGGCACCGCCACTGGCCCTGTTCGACGCCGTCCCGTCCGCGCAGGGGTGGACTACGGCCGGGCCGGTCGGCCTCGACCCGGTAGCGCTCGACCCGGCGGCGCTGGACCCGGCGGCGCTGGACCCGGCGGTGGTCGACCTCGGTACCGATGCCGGTGCCGGAGCCGGAGCCGGTGCCGTGGCGAACGAGGCATCCGACCCCGATCGCCCCTGGCGAGCCGGGGACGACGCCCACCACGCCGATCACGGGCACGGCTGGGTGCAGGGCAGCGGGCACGGCCGGGTCACCGTGCGGTTCGAGACGCGGGCGTCCGGGCCGGGACCGGCCAGGACGATGGACGCGGCGGACCCAGCGCTCACCCGCGCCGACCCGCTGCTGAGCTGGCGTCCCGAGGGGCCTGCCGAGCGCTGAGCTCGGCCGGCGGGCCCCGACGGGCCGGTGCCCCGGCAGGCGGGGCGGCCCGACAGGCGAGGCGGCCCGACAGGCGAGGCGGCCCGACAGGCGAGGGCTCAGTATGCGAGCGGGCTCCGCTCCGGCGGCACCACCCGAACACCCGCCGGGCGTCGGACGTGAAGCCCCGGACGCATCCGGCACAGCCCGTCGACCGCGGCCGCCAGCCCGACGTCGCGCGCGGGGTCACCGGCGGTCACCAGGACGCCGGTCGCCCCGGGACGGCCGGTGAACCAGACGTCGAGACGGTGGGCGGCGTCGCGCGGCGAGAGCCGCTCCACCCGCCAGGCCTCGGCGTAGAACAGCACCGCCGCCTCGGGGTCGACCTCGGGGGTACCGGGACCGGTGAACACCGCGTCCGCGCCGGCCAGCAGGTCGGCCGCCAGCAGGTCGACCGCCGCCGGGTCGGCGTCCGGGATATCGGTACCGGCACCGAGCACGACGAGCGTCCCGGCCCGCGCCGGGGCCGGGGGTGTAGTAGGACCGTCGCCGGCCATCGTGACCTCCTCGAGGGTCCGCGCCCTCAACCGTAGGGACGCGCGGCCCCGCGGGCTTCGCGCCCGTGGACACCGCGCGACGACGGCCAGTCTCCTGGCTTCCCGGATCGGCACGCCCCGGCCTTCCCACCGACGGTGCCGGCAGTGACCTGCGCCGCGACCCCCTGGTTCCTGCCGGGCAGGAGGGGCTGCGGTGGGGACGTGCTCCCCGATGACAGTGGCGGGACCGCGCCGGATTCGCACCGGCTTCCTGCACCGTCGTCGCCGACGACATCACCATGCCTGGCCCGGCCGGTCAACCGGAGCACCGTCACAGTGCTCCGGCGGGGCCCGCGCCGTTCCCTACTCGCGGAATCGGGTCAGAGTCGGGGCGGGGCGAGGGCCCACTCCGGCTCGGCGACCTCGCCCGCAGCCTCGGAGAACGACCGCAGTCCCTCGACGACGGCCTGCCGGTGATCCTGCGGCATCGCACCGAGGAGCCTGCCGAGCTCGTTGCTGCGGCGACCGGTGACGTCGCGCACCAGCTGCTCCCCCGCACGGGTCAGCGCCACCGCGACGGCGCGCCGATCGTCGTCGGAACGCTCCCGGTCGATCAGCCCCTTGGCCACCAGGCGGTCGCACATCCGGGTCGCCGTGGACGGGGTGACCGACAGCGACGCGGCCAGGTCGGCGGGGCGTCGGGCGCCGTACTGCGCGAGCACGACCAGCGTCCGGTACTGCGGCAGCGTCACGTCCTCGTCGACGGCCGCGAGCGATCGCGCGGCGACGGCGAGCAGGGCACGGCCGGCCGTCATCACGGCGTCGACGAGCGCGTCCTCGGGACCGGCATGTTGGTGCACAGCCGAATATTGCACTGTGCAATTTGTTCGGGCAAATTGATCGGGCATATGAGAGACCCCGCGAGCCGGCCGGGGACATCACGTGCCCCTCATCATGGTCAACGGGACACCAGTGCTGTCGAACGGGCTGCTGACAGCACTGGTGTCCCGTTGACCATGGAAAGCGCCGGTGGCGGGGCCTTGGGGGTGAGGCCGCGCTGCCACGAGCGAGCCGTCCGTCGCGCCCGTCGCTTCGAGGGGGCTCGCCCGCTGGGTCAGGGCCCGGCGGTCAATCCGGCCACCGGCCCGATCACCACGATCGCCGGAGGGTTGACCTCGGACTCCTTCGCGACCCGGCCTGCCGTCTCCAGGGTGGCGCGCACGGTGCGCTGGATCCGTGTCGTCCCGTCCTGGATGATCACGACCGGGGTGTCGGCGGGGCGGCCGTTGGCGACCAGGACCTCGGCGAACACGCCGATCCGCTCCACCGCCATCATCAGGACGACCGTGCCGCTCATCCGGCCCAGCGCCTCCCAGTCGGTGAGGCTGCGAGGGTCGTCCGGGGCGACGTGCCCGGACACGACGACGATCTCGTGCGCCACCCCGCGGTGGCTCACCGGGACCCCGGCCACGGCCGGTGCGGCGAACGCGCTGGTGATGCCGGGCACGACCGTCACCGGCACCCCGGCCTCGGCGCAGGCCTGCACCTCCTCGAACCCGCGCCCGTAGACGAACGGGTCGCCGCCCTTGAGCCGCACCACGAACCGTCCGGCCCGCGCGTGCTCGACGAGCAGCTCGTTGATCCGCTGCTGGGTCATCGCGCGGCCGTAGGGGATCTTCGAGGCGTCGATCACCTCGACGTCCGGGGAGAGCTCGTCGATCAGGTCGCGCGGGCCGAGGCGGTCGGCCACCACGACCTGGGCGCGGGAGAGCAGCCGACGCCCGCGCACAGTGATCAGCTCCGGGTCGCCGGGCCCGCCGCCGACCAGCGCGACGCCGGGCACCGGCGCGTCGGCGGAGTCGTCCACGACGCCGGCCTGCAACGCCTCGACCAGCGCGGTGCGGACCGCGGCCGAGCGCCGGTGCGCACCGCGGGCCAGCACGCCGACGGTGAGCCCGTCGAACTCGCCGGTCGCGGGGGTGACAGCGGTACCGGCCCGGCCGTCGTCGGCGCGCACGCAGAACACGCGCTGCCGGTCGGCCTCGGAGCTGATCTGGGTGTTGACGTCCGGATCGTCGGTGCAGGCGACCGCGTACCAGGCATCGGCGAGGTCGCCATCGGCGTAACGCCGCGGAGTCCAGGTGATCTCCCGGGCGGCGGCCATGCCCTCCACCGCCGGCGTGACCTCGGGCGAGACGACCTCGATCAGCGCGCCGGAGGCGATCAGCTTCGCGACCCGGCGCTGCGCGACCTGCCCGCCCCCGACGACGACGACCCGTCGCCCGGTCAGGTCGAGACCGACCAGGTACTGCTCGTGCGCGCGGCTCACGGCCCTCCTGCTCCTTCCCCGGGTGTCCACCGGGTTTCCTCACGTGGGCGGAGGGTCGAGCATAACGACCGCTGGTAGCGGGCCACGGCGACGGTCACGCCGTCACCGGCGGTCTTCGGCACGACGAGCGTGACGGCCGGCCCCGGCCCCGCGCGCCCGGCCAGCCGGTAGGCCGTGTGCAGCGCCGCCGCCTCGGCGACGCTCGGGGTGCCGACGGCCCGCGCGGCCCGGTCGCTCGGGTGCGGCACCTCGACGCCGGCCAGCACCGCCGCGGGCACGCCGACCGGGACGGACGGGGCGAGTGCGCGCACCAACCCCGGCTCGTCCAGCTTCGACTCCACGGTGGCGACCATGGCGCTGTCCAGGTTCAGCCCGTACGCCTCGGCCACCTGCCCGATCAGGTCGCGCACCGCCTCGGCCGCGACCCCGCTCCGCGCTCCGATGCCGATCACGAGCCCGCCGGCATGATCACCACGATCGGGACATGGGGTGCACCCGTGCTCCATATGTCCCTCTCCTGGCGATCATGTGGCCGAGGAGCGGACGAAGTGAACGACCGCGTCGGGGTTGCCGGCCGGATGGGTGTGCAGGAACGAGGCGTGCACGCCGTCCAAGACGAAGCCCTCCGGCTCGGCCCCGCGCCAGGCCCATGCCGCGGCGTCCCCCCGTTCCTGCCGGAGGGGCGCTGACCCGGTGCCGCCTGCCCGCGGGGTCACGGCGCACCGGTGGAACTCGTGCCCGCAGACCCGGCTCCCCTCCGGGAACACCGCGGAGCCGGTCAGCGCGACGGCATCGCGGTAGCCCAGCGTCAGGCGCTCGGTCATCGCGCCGGAGGCGTCGAGCACCGCGCACATCTCGACGCCGTCGAGCTCGCGACACAGGTAGAGCAGCCCGCCACACTCGGCGTGCACCGGGGCCCCGGACGCGGCCAGCGCCGCGATCTCCGCCCGCAGCGGGGCGTTCGCACCGAGCGCGGCGACGTGCTCCTCGGGGAAGCCGCCGGGCAGGATCAGGCCGGCGGTGCCCTCGGGCAGGGACTCGTCACGCAGGGGGTCGACGAGCGCGACGTCGGCACCGGCCGCGCGGAGCAGCTCGGTGTGCTCGGCGTAGCCGAAGCCGAACGCCGGACCCCCGGCCACCGCGATCACCGGGCGGCGGTCCGGCATGTTCGGATTGTCCGGATTGCCCGGGAGCCGGGGCGAACCGGGCCCGGCGTGCGCCCCCGCGATCTCCTGTTCCGGGTCCCAGCTCGGCCCGTCCGGCAGCGGCTGGGCCGTGGCCACGACGGCGTCGAGGTCGACGTGCGCCGCGACGAGCTCGGCCATCGCGTCCACCGCGGCCCGCGCGGCCGCACCGTGCTCGGCCGCGGTGACCAGCCCGAGGTGCCGCGACGGCACGACCAGCTCCGCCCGGCGCGGCACCGCGCCCAGCACCGGCAGTCCCGCCTCCTCGGCGGCCGCGGTGAGCACCTCGACGTGCCGGGGGCTGCCGACCCGGTTCAGGATCACCCCGGCCACCCTGGCTCTGCCCGCTCCGCCTGCGCTCCGCGGGGACGGGTCGAAGGAGCGAAACCCGTGCAGCAGCGCGGCGAGGCTGCGGGCCTGACCGCGCACGTCCACCACGAGCACGACCGGCGCCCCGAGCAGGGCGGCGACCTCCGCCGTCGATCCCGCACCGTCGGCGACCCGGCCGTCGAACAGCCCCATCACGCCCTCGACGACGGCCACCTCGGCGCCGGCGGACCCGTGCCGGGCCAGCGCGGCGATCCGATCCGGCCCGACCAGCACCGGGTCCAGGTTCCGGCCGGGCGCCCCGGCGGCGAGCGTGTGATAGCCGGGGTCGATGTAGTCGGGGCCGACCTTGAACGGCGCCACCCGGGTCCCGCGCCGGGCGAGCGCGGCCATCAGACCGGTCGAGACCGTCGTCTTCCCGCTCCCCGACGACGGCGCGGCCAGCACGACGGCGCGCGCCGTATTCATGCCGCCTCCGCGGGAGAAAGCACGTCGGCGGTACTCATGCCGTCACCACTCGATACCCCGCTGCCCCTTCTGCCCGGCGTCCATCGGGTGTTTGACCTTGGACGTCTCCATCACCAGGTCGGCGGCCTCGATCAGCTCCGGAGCGGCGTCACGACCGGTGACGATCACGTGCTGGCGGCCCTCACGCGCGGCGAGCACCTCGACGACCTCGCCCACGTCGACCCAGCCCCACTTGATCGGGTAGGTGAACTCGTCGAGCACGTAGACCTCGTGGACCTGGTTCTCGATCCGGCGCCGGATCTCGGCCCAGCCCTCGGCGGCGGCCGCGGCGTGGTCGTCCTCGGTGCCGGACTTGCGCGACCAGCTCCAGCCGGCGCCCATCTTGTGCCACTCCACGGGCCCGCCTTCGCCGGTCTGGGAGTGGACGCGGCCGAGCGCGCGGAACGCCTCCTCCTCGCCGACCTTCCACTTCGCCGACTTCACGAACTGGAACACCCCGATCGACCAGCCCTGGTTCCAGCCGCGCAGCGCGAGCCCGAACGCGGCCGTCGACTTGCCCTTCATCACGCCGGTGTGCACCACCAGCAGCGGGCGGTTGCGGCGCTGGCGGGTGGTCATCCCGTCGTCGGGAACGGACGTCACCTGGCCCTGCGGCATCGCGGGGCTCCCTCCTGATCGGTGGTCATGCGGCCCGGCCGGGCGCGCCGGAGCCGCGGGCCGCGCGGACGACGTCGCCGACCCCGTCCGCGGACAGCTCGTCCAGGGTGACGACCGTGCCCCCGGCCGCGACCGCGAGCGGCCCGGCGAGCCCGAGCCGCACGTGCCCGGACTCGCAGTCGACGACGACGGTGTGCGTCCCGTCGGCACCCAGCAGCGCGGCCGCGCGACGGGCATCGGCCACCGGGTCCCCACCGGGACGGGCGGCGACGGTGGCCCGGCCGTCGGTCAGCAGCACCAGCAGCGGACGCCGGCGCGGGTCGCGCAGGCGCTCCGCCGCGAGCACCCTCCGCGCCGTGAGCAGCCCCTCCGCCAGCGGGGTGCGCCCGCCGGTGCGCAGCCGCTCGAGCCGGGCCTGCGCGGTGGGCACGCTGGAGGTGGGCGGCAGCGCCAGCTCCGCGGAGCGGGCCCGGAACGTGACCAGCCCGACCTTGTCCCGGCGCTGGTAGGCATCGCGCAGCAGCCCCAGGACGGCACCGGACACGGCCGTCATCCGGCGCCGTGCGGCCATCGACCCGGACGCGTCGACGACGAACAGCACCAGGTTGCCCTCGCGGCCCTCCCGCTCGGCGCGGCGCAGGTCGTCGCGGTGCAGCAGCAGGCCCGGGCCGCTGCGGCCGCGGGCGCGCTGGTGCGGGGCGGCGGCCAGCACGGTCGCCGGGACGTGCAGGTCGGCGGCGCGGGTGGTGGCGGCGTCGGAGGGGCGGACGACGCGGCCGGTCTCGGTGCGGGCCCGGGAGCGACGCCCGGGGGCGCCGGCGCCCAGGCCGGGAACCTCGAAACGACGAGCGACGGTGGGCTTCAGGCGGGTCGCGGCGCCGAGCGCGACCGCTCGGCCCGCACCGTCACCTCCGGGCCGGGCGTCGGGGTCCGGCGACGATGGGTCCGGTTCCGCCGGTGTCTCGAGCGGTCCGTTCGGGGCCTCGGACGTCTCGGGGGGACCGTTCGGGGCGTCCTGGCCCGGCTCTGGCGCCCCGGACGAGTCGGACGCGTCGGGCGAGGCACCGGGCGGGGTGGTGCCACCCTCGCCGGAGCCGGGCTCGCCCGCCTGGGACTCCCCCGTCTCGGACTCACCCATCTGGGACTCCCCCGCGTCGGCCTCACCGTTCTCGCCGTCGTCCGGGCTCCCGCCGGACGGGGGCTCCGGGTCGGGTTCGGGCTCCTCGTCGAGCTGGCGCTGTGCCTCGCGCAACGCGTCGTCGAGGTCGGACTCGTCGATCCCCGGCTCGTCGAACGGGTCCCGGCGACGGCGGTGCGGCAGCGCGAGACGGGCGGCGACGCGCACGTCGTCGGAGGTGATCGCGTCGGCGCCCCGCCAGGCCGCGTGCGCCGCGGCCGCACGGGTGATCACCAGGTCGGCGCGCATGCCGTCGACGTCGAACGAGGCGCAGACCGAGGCGATCCGGCGCAGCTCCCGGTCGTCGACGCGCACCGATCCGACCGTGCGCCGCGCCTCGATCAGACGGCGTGCGGTGTCGGCCTCGTCGTCGGCCCAGCGGGCGGCGAACCCGGCCGGGTCGTCCTCGAACGCGATCCGGCGGCGCATCACCTCGACCCGGGTGTCCACCTCCCGCGACGCTCGCACCTCGACGGTGAGCCCGAACCGGTCGAGCAGCTGCGGGCGCAGCTCACCCTCCTCCGGGTTCATCGTCCCGACCAGCAGGAACCGTGCCGCGTGCGAGATCGATACCCCGTCCCGCTCGACGTGCGCGCGGCCCATCGCGGCGGCGTCGAGCAGCAGGTCGACGAGGTGGTCGTGCAGCAGGTTGACCTCGTCGACGTAGAGCACACCGCGGTGCGCGTCGGCGAGCAGCCCGGGTTGGTAGGCGCGGGTGCCCTCGGACAGCGCCTTCTCCAGGTCCAGCGACCCGATCAGGCGGTCCTCGGTCGCGCCGACCGGCAGCTCGACCAGCCGGGCGGGGCGGGTCGTCGGGGCTGTGCCATTCGTCGAGGCCGGGCCGTTCGTCGAGGCCGGGCCGTTCGTCGAGGCCGTGCTGGTCGCCGGAGAGTGCGGCCCGTCCGGGCAGGCGGGGTCGGGCGCGGCCGGATCGCAGCCGAACCGGCAGCCCGGGACCACCGCGAGATCCGGGAGCAGCGCCGCCAGCGCGCGCACGGCCGTCGACTTCGCGGTGCCCTTCTCCCCCCGCACCAGCACCCCGCCGACGCCCGGGTGCACGGCGTTGAGCAGCAGCGCCAGCCGCAGGTCGTCGTGTCCGACGACGGCCGAGAACGGGAACTGGGGAAGGGCTGTGGCAGTGGCAGCGGGAGAAGGGGCACTCACGCCCGCGACACTGCCATGCCGGAGGCCAGCACCGGGAGATCACGGGGCACCCCGTGTCGGATCACTTGTTCAAGTGACGATGTGTCCAGATACTGTTCGACCAGGTCACCGAGCAGGTCGAGCTGCCGCGCACGCTCCGCCGCGAACGACGTGTCGTCGGCCACCGCGAAGCCGTCGCGGCCGGCGTGCGCGGCGAGCCGGGTCAGCAGCAGCCGCCGGAACGCGTCGTTCTCCGCGAGCCCGTGCCAGTGCGAGCCGAGGACGGGACCCGCGTCGGTGCCCTCCCGGGGGTCGTCGAGCAGCGGGGACGACGGCGCCCGGACGACCCGGCCGTGGTGGATCTCGTAGCCGGTCACCGGAACGCCCCACACGGTGCCGGTCGGGGTTCCCAGGTGCTTGTCGACGTCGAAGGAGACCTCCAGGTCGAGCAGCCCGAGCCCGTCGACCTCGGTGCCCGGTGCGGCCTCGACGCCGTGCGGATCGCAGATCCGGCGCCCCAGCATCTGGTACCCGCCGCAGATCCCGAACACCGGGCGACCGGCCGCGGCGTGCGCCTCGATCGCGTCGGCGAGGCCCTGCGAACGCAGCCAGGCCAGGTCCGACACGGTCGACTTCGACCCCGGCAGCACGACGACGTCGGCGTCCGGGATCCGGGACGGCTCCGTCACGTGCCGGACGGCGACGCCCGGCTCGCAGGCCAGCGCCTCGGCGTCGGTGGCGTTGGAGATCCGCGGGAAGCGCACCACGGCGACCCGGAGCCACTGCCCGCCCCGCGGGGCCGCCGGTCGGCCGAGAACCCCGTCGGCGACGGCCGAGAGCGAGTCCTCGGCGTCGAGCCAGAGGCCGTCGGCCCAGGGCAGCACGCCGTAGGTCCGGCGGCCGGTGAGCGCGCGCAGCTGGTCCAGGCCCGGGTCGAGCAGCCTCGGGTCGCCCCGGAACTTGTTGATCACGAAGCCGGCGATCCGGGCCTGGTCGGCCGGGTCGAGCACGGCGACGGTGCCGTAGAGGTGGGCCAGCACGCCGCCGCGGTCGATGTCGCCGACGACGAGCACCGGCAGGTCCGCGCGCTGGGCCAGCCCCATATTGGCCAGGTCGGTGGCCCGCAGGTTGATCTCGGCCGGGGACCCGGCGCCCTCGCAGACCACGACGTCGTAGCGCGAGCGCAGGTCGGCCAGGGTGTCCGCGACGACGTCGGCCAGCGCGGCCGTCCGTGTCCGGTAGGACATCGCGCTGACCTGCCCGTCCGCCCTGCCCCGCACCACGACCTGCGAGGTCCGGTCGCTGCCCGGCTTGAGCAGGACCGGGTTGAGATCGACGCTCGGCGCGATCCCGCACGCGTACGCCTGCATGGCCTGGGCGCGGCCGATCTCACCGCCGTCCGGCGTGACGACCGAGTTGTTGCTCATGTTCTGGGCCTTGAACGGCGCCACCGACACCCCGTGGCGCACCAGCCACCGGCAGATCCCGGCGACGACGGCGCTCTTGCCCGCATCCGAGGTCGTTCCTGCTACCAGTACCGCGCCCGCCAGGTCCACCGACGCAGTATCGACCCCGGCCGGCGGGTGACACCGCCCGGTGCGAACGCCCGTGCGCGGATTAAGCAGGTGGCGGAGCCGGTTACGCCCCCGACCGGCCCCGCCGGGGGGGCGTGGCGGCGG